>JALJPA010000148.1 GCA_022969215.1 Colwellia sp.
AAAGGCGGTATTTAACACCACATTGGCGGTTTTACGACCAACGCCAGGTAATGCTTCCAGGGCCGCTCTACTTTTTGGTACTTCACCACCATGTAAGTCGACTAACATTTGACAGGTTTTAATAGTGTTAGCTGCTTTGGTATTAAATAAACCAATGGTTTTGATATAGCCTTTTAAACCCTCAAGGCCCAGGTCTAAAATAGCTTGTGGTGTATTGGCAATAGGGTAGAGCTTGTCGGTAGCTTTATTCACACCAACATCGGTGGCTTGCGCTGATAATAATACCGCAATAAGTAGTTCAAACGGGCTAGAAAAATTTAACTCTGTGGTTGGCTCTGGATTATTAGCGCGCAGCCGCGTTAACATCTCTAAGCGTGTTTCTTTATTCATGACTTTGCTCTTCTTTTATATTCAACTCTATTCTATTCATTAATTTGTTGACGATTTTTGCTTAATTGGACAAATTAAGCAAATTGGCAGTTAAGAGTCAAAGTTCACTCGTACTCGTTCAATAACTAAGTCTTTATCGACAACTTTTTTGGCTTTTATATGGTTATCAATAGCATTTTTAAGCGCAATTAAAAAGCCCATGGCGATAAAGGCACCGGGTGGTAGAATCGCCAGTAAAAACTGACTATCAAGCTGCATCACTTCAATACGAAGTACAGTGGCCCAGTCACCTAGTAATAGTTCAGCACCATCAAAGAGTGTGCCTTGTCCCAATATCTCTCTTACTATACCTAATATAATTAAGATAATAGCGAAGCCTAGCCCCATCATTAAGCCATCAAAAGCCGATTGTTTAACTGGATTTTTTGAAGCATAAGCTTCAGCTCGACCAATAATGGCGCAGTTAGTAACAATTAACGGTAGGAATATGCCTAAAGATTGGTAAATGCCAAAGGTATAGGCATTCATCAGCAACTGAACACAAGTGACAAAGGCGGCAATGATCAAGACAAAAATAGGTATGCGAATTTCTTTAGGTACCCAATGACGGATTGCTGATACGGTAACATTGGAGCAGATAAGTACCAGCATAGTTGCCACGCCAAGGCCTATGGCATTAGTTACGGTGGAAGTTACCGCAAGTAATGGGCATAAACCAAGCAGTTGTACTAAACCTGGGTTGTTTTTCCATAACCCTTGTATGGCTAATTCTTTATACTCTGCCTTGAGGTCTGCTACAGCTTGTAACTTTTCAGCCGCTGCTTCCTGTTCATCGATGTTATCAGTAACATCCGCTTCATTACTGTTTTGTGGTGCTATATCATTGTCCATTAGCAGCCTCATGCTTTATTGGTGTCGATGCTTGGTTCGAACTAGTTGGCGATGTATCTGTAACTGTCGAGGTAATAAGTACTTCGCCACAAGCGTTGGGGCGAGTTAATAAACTTGCTTTATTTTTGGTAAAGTAATTAAGGGTATTCTTAACACCTTCAACGACAGCACGTGGGGTAATAGTTGCCCCAGTAAATTGATCGAACATGCCATTATCTTTACTTACCGCCCAACGGCTATCATCTTCTGAAAGAGATTTTTTACCGGTAAAACTGGTGATCCAATCACTTTTTCTGAGTTCGATTTTATCACCTAAGCCAGGGGTCTCTTGATGTTTGAGTACTCTAACACCACTGACACTGCCATCATTATTGATAGCCATAATAAAATCAATGTTACCATTGTAGCCTTTTGGCGCTGTACTGGTCATGGCAACGGCTATGACTTTTCCTGATTTTCTAGCGATATAGGCAGTATGGACTTTATTTATGCCCAGCTCGGGTGCACTCAGCATAATACAGTCATTGGCGATATCATTGTCATAGCGACTTGGCTCAATAATACTATGTAATGTTTTTAATAAATATTGCTGTTCTTGTTTTTTTATCCGATCTTTAGTGAGTTCATTGACTAAACCGACAGCAACAGTACAAGCGATGGCAAAGAGTGCCAATATTTTAGTGTTTTTAGATACAGCAATAGTTAGTGCTGATTTTTCGGTTTTGTTATTATCTTCACTTTTATCAGACATCATTTATCTCCCTTCATATGACCATAAGTGCGAGGGCGAGTATATTGATCTATCAATGGTGCAGACATATTACAAAGTAAAATCGCAAAAGCAATGCCATCAGGATAGCCACCGGCAGTGCGAATTAAATACACTAATAAACCAGCAAGTAAACCAACAACAATACGACCTTTAGTGCTGGTAGCACCGGTAACAGGGTCTGTTAAAATAAAAAACGCCCCTAACATGGTCGCACCAGAAAACCAGTGGAACATAGTTGAAGCACTACTGTCTGGGCTAATGCTGTAACCGATAAAAGAGCAGATAAATAAACTGATTAAAAAGCTGACGGGTGTTTGCCAAGCAATGGCTTTTTTAAAGATAAGAAAAATCCCACCCAATAAAAACCCGGCATTTATCCATTCCCAACCTAAAGCAAAGTTGTCACCAAAAACGGGACTTTCAATACTTTCGAGCACGGTTAAACCCAAACCTGTATTAGTTTTTAGAGTATCAAGGGGCGTAGCCATAGTGATACCGTCAATTGTGGTACGTATTTGCTCGACCGAATAACCCTCAAGGGTAAAGCCGGTTAAAATGGTGGTAAGGGTATTGGTAAAATTTAAATCAACCGCCACTAAACTCAGAGGTGGCTGCCATAGTGTCATTTGCAAAGGAAAAGATACCAATAACATCACATAACCCGCCATGGCTGGGTTAAATGGATTATGACCTAGTCCACCATAAAGCTGTTTAACAATAACAATGGCAAACATTGTACCAATAACTGAGATCCACCAAGGGGCTAATGCCGGTAAACATATACCGAGCAACAACGCGGTCAATAAGGCACTACCATCAAATAATTCATGGGATATAGGTTTTTTACGCAGTGACAATACGGTGAATTCACAGACTAGGGCTGTTGCCATGGCTAAGGCAATATGAATTAAGTTTCCCCAACCAAAAAAGTACCATTGCGCCAAAATTCCGGGCAGGGTTGCGTAAATAACCAAACGCATTAAATTAGGTGTTTTCGTTTGGTTATGGTTATGTGGTGAACTTGCTATCCAAAATGCCATTATTTATGTCGACTCGTCGGGTTGTTTAGCTGATAGTTTTTATTCGAGTTTGTTTTGTTATGATTCATATATTACACGCTATTTTGGTCGTTATCTTTTACGGTACTGGCAAGCCTGTCGGCATCTTTAAGTTTCTTCTTCGCTTTCGCCTTAGCAATGGCGGCAGCAATTTTTACTTTTTTATCTGCCGCAGCATTCGTTTTAGTTTCGCTTGCACTTTCAACCGAAGTATCTTGTAGCAATTGAGCCGACTCTTTATCCACTTTAGTTGAACTGGTTGATTCAGCTGAATCGCTCGGTATAGCGGGGCTACTAGCTTCAATTGGCTCTGCTTGACTTTTCTCAGTGATAATTTCATCAGTGTTAATTTTCTTAGTGTTAATACCATCGGCCTTATCAGCTACAGTATCTTCAGTTTTTAATTGGACTTGTTGAGTTGATTTTTTTGCCAGCGCTTTACTTTTTGCTTTCGCAATAGCAGAGGCTATTTTCGCCTTTTTATCCTTTAATATGACCGCTTGTTCAGCCTTTACTTTTTCGCTTAACGTATCTGTCTCGACTGCTTCAGTAGCGTCAGAGGACTTACTCAGTTTCTTTGCCTTAGCTTTAGCAATAGCGGCGGCTATTTTTGCTTTTTTATCATCACTGCTCGATTGCAGAGCAGTATTCTGCATTTTTGCTTCTGATTTTTCAGTCAGGTCCTTATTAGCGTTCTGGCTAGCCGCTGTTTGTTTGAGTTGTCTCTTGGCTTTGGCTCTAGCAATAGCTGCAGCTACTTGAAATTTTTGATCATCTACTGCATCAGCCGTATCTGTTGGCAGCTCATTACTACTTCGTCCGTCAATTTGTACTTCCGCTGTGCTAGCTTGGCTTTGACTTTTTGCAGCTTTCTTGGCTTTCACCCGTGCTAACGCTGCAGCAACTGCAGATTTTGCGCCTGTTGCTTCAGGGCTTGCTTTATTCATCGCAGCTTTACGCGCGGCGGCCGCTTTTTTATGTTTTTCTTGTCTAGCAATTTTTTCTTTTTCTAAGCGTAACTTGCGGGCTTCGAAACGAACTTTGGCTTTTTCGGCTTTTAAGTCTAATTGTTGTTGCTGACGTATTTCAGCTTTAGCAATACGGTAGTAATGCACAAGAGGGATCTGGCTCGGACAAACATAAGCACAGGCACCACAATCAATACAATCACTTAAATTGAGTTTTTCTAACTGTGGATAATCTTTCGCTTTGGCGCTCCACTGTAACTCTTGCGGTAATAATTGACTTGGGCAAACATCACTACATTGTCCACAACGAATACATTCAACCTCGTTACTTTCTTTTTCAAACGCACTGGGCATCTCTTTTTTGCTGGGCACTAAAATACAGTTACTGGTTTTAACAATAGGTACTAGCTCACTGGTGACACTAAAGCCCATCATGGGACCGCCCATGATCACCGGCTGCTTTTCATTTTCAATATCTTGCACACCACATTGCTCAAGCAAGAACCCGATTGGTGTACCGAGTAATGCCCAAACATTTTGTGGTTTTGCTAAGGCTTGTCCCGCGACTGTAACAACACGACGAATAAGCGGCGTGTCATGTCTTACCGCTTCATTAATTGCAAAACAAGTGGCAACGTTTTGCATAACGATGCCAGCATGAATGGGTAAACAACCAGAGGTAACTTCTTGACCGGTTAATATTTGAATCAGCTGCTTTTCACCACCCGTAGGGTATTTAGTGGGAACTACACAAACTTTTATTTTTTCAATGTCAACGGTCGCTTGTTGAAGCGCTTTAATCGACTTGGGTTTGTTATCTTCGATGGCAATAAGAATAAAGGCAGGGGCTAACAACTTATCGAGAATTTTTATACCGTCTACAATAGCGTTACTTTGCTCCATCATTAACAAGTCGTCAGCAGTGATATAGGGCTCACATTCGGCGCCATTGATGATAAGAAAATTAATATCAGGTTTAGTATTCGCTTTTATATGGGTTGGAAATCCAGCGCCGCCCATACCTGCAATACCGGCATCGGCAATTTTTTCAATTATCTCACTGTTAGATAACAGCTCTAAATCGGCACATACTGCTCTTTTTCGCCATGTATCTTCACCATCTACATCGAGAAAGATACATAATTGACTTAAGCCGGAAGGATGAGCAATAACCGACATTTTTATGGCACTAATAGTGCCACTAGTCGGTGCATGAATAGGCACCACCATAGGATTGGTACTTAACGTTAACGCTTGGCCTTTTAATACTGGATCGCCAATTTTTACCAGTAAATCACCTTCACGGCCAATATGCTGCTGCAATGGAATGATTAACTGTTTAGGTAAAGCAAGTTGCTTGATAGGTTTACTTGCCGTTTGCGTTTTTTGTTCAGGAGGATGAATACCACCATGAAAATCCCAAAAATGCCCACGAGTGATACGCGCTATTACTGATTCCACCATACTCTCCTAATCCAGTTGCTTTACTGGAATACTGGTTAAATCCCATTGCCAATTATTAATAGTATCTGGCAATTCACGCATTTCAATACAATCTACTGGGCAGGGAGCAACACATAAGTCGCAGCCAGTACATTCATCTATGATAATGGTATGCATTTGTTTTGCTGCGCCAATAATGGCATCAACAGGACAGGCCTGAATACACTTGGTACAGCCAATACAGTCTTCTTCAATAACAAAGGCAACTTTAGGCCGATTACTTTTTGGCGCATCACCTTTGATATGACTTTCATCAAGGGGTAGAACTTCTACTCCCATTAAGTCCGCTATTTTCTTAATGGTGTCTTCGCCGCCAGGGGCACATTTGTTAATGGCTTCGCCATCGGCAACGGCTTGTGCGTAGGGTTTACAGCCAGGATAGCCACATTGACCACATTGAGTTTGTGGCAGCAGTGCATCGAGTTGCTCGACAATGGGATCGGCATCGACTTTAAAGCGAACGGAGGCATAACCCAGTAGTGCTCCAAATACGGCAGCAATGCTACCCAGCACAAGAATGGCAAGGAGAATGTTCATGCTAAATTTTCACCAAACCAGTAAAACCAAGGAAAGCTAATGACATCAAGCCGGCAGTAATCATGGCAATAGCCGTACCTTTAAACGGCCCCGGCACATCAGCATTCGCTAACTTTTCACGCATGGCAGAAAACATCACTAAGACTAAAGAAAAGCCTACTGCGGCACCAAAGCCATAAATGATGGACTCAAAGAAGCTGTGCTGTAATCTTAAATTCAGTAAAGCAACACCCAGTACAGCACAATTTGTGGTGATCAGCGGTAAGAAAATGCCGAGTAATCGGTAGAGGCTAGCACTGGTTTTATGGACAACCATCTCAGTAAATTGCACCACGACGGCAATTACCAAAATAAAACTCATGGTTGTTAGGTATTCAAGGTCAAGGGGTACAAGCAGGTAGGTGGTCACTAAATAACTCAGCAGTGATGCCAAAGTCATGACAAAAACAGTGGCGAATGACATGCCAATAGCTGTTTCAGTACGTGAAGAAACACCCATAAATGGGCATAAGCCAAGGAATTGTACTAAAACAAAGTTATTTACAAGTACAGTGCCAACGAGAAGTAACAGGTAATCAGTCATTTACTTTATAGGTCATTAGGTTATTTATTATAATAATGCCGCTATTATCCGTGTTTTTATCCTATATAACAACACATCAGCAGTAGGGGTATTACGCTTTATGTATTTTTCTTTGTCTTGGAATAACATTTTCGTATCTATAAAAAAGCCGAATGGTAATGGTACATTCGGCTTTTAAACGCGGTAGTGCTTTTAGAACATTATAGTTTAGTTGGCTTGCCAACGTAATAACCCTGACAACCGTCAATAAATAATTTTTCTAAAGTATGCTTTTCTTCTTGGCTCTCGACACTTTCTGCGAGGACATTAATACCAAGTCTATGAGCTAAATCAACCATCAAACGCAAGAAGTATTGGTTGTTTTTATCGTCATCGATATCACGGGTATAAGAGCTATCCATTTTAATAAAGTCAGGAGTTAAATCTCTAAAAAATTTAAAGGACGTTAAGCCGACCCCAAATCGTTCTACTGTTACCCTTGAGCCTACTCTATGTAACATATCGACTAAACGCTTTGCCGTCTTGATATTTTGTTGTAGCCCTAACTCCGATATTTCAAATACTAATCTAGGCGCCGCACCCGGCTCACGTAGTAACTTACGTTCGAGCCAAATCATAAAGTGTTCATCATTTATACTTCGAGCACTAATATTAATGCCATAGCTACTCTCTAGCATGTTTTTACTGGTTATCTCTTTAATTGCTGTTTCGATAATCAGTCGGTCAACTTGGATTATTTTATCAAGCTTTTCTGCCATGGCGATAAAAGTCGCTGTAGGTAGCATGTCACCATTAGCATTTAGAAAACGCGCTAATATTTCACCATAAACGCGGTTATTACGGCCACTTGGCTGAATGGGTTGAACTAACAAGCTAATACGGCCGCCATCTAGGACGCTGTCTATTTCTTGTCGCCAATTTTGACTACCAAAATTAGCGCTGTTATCAGTTAAAATATTAATATCAGTTTGTGAGTACCATGAGTTTGATTTTTGTGTCTGCGCCACACTGACACCGGTGTCAGCTAAAGCTAATAATTCACCTAAAGGTTTTGACTTATCAAAGTATACTAGTCCGGTAAAAGCGACTGAGTCCAACTCATTTAGCTGCTGGTAATCATTAAATTTAATGTTCAATTCGCGAGCGTAATCTTCAGCCACCTTGAGCTGTTCGTTGATTAATATAGTGGCGAAATCGGAACTGTTTAAACGAAAAAGTTTACCCGTAGGTCTTGTTGTTTAGGCATTTTTAATTATTTCAGCAACTTTAATAATGTAATTGTCACCTGAGTTATAGCCATGTACTTGATTAATTGTCTGTAGTTCTGAGCAGCGTGTAATAAGTAAAACACCAAACTTAACTGGGCTTTCTTGTACTATTTGCTTTTCATAAAATTGTACAAAGCGATTACGATTTTCAATGCCAGTTAAACTATCAACGTGTGCTTCCATTTCTAGACTGGTGGTATGCTTGAATTGTTCTGTCATCATCGCTCTGATTTCAGCAATACCTTCTTGTAATGCCGGGATCTCTAATAGCTGCTCATTAGTATTTTCATTCGTAATAAAGTCAGGGTCATTAATTTTCGCCAACTCGTTACTTATTTGCCGGCTAATGATACTAAAAATAACCGATTGTAATTTATAATTAAGCCGTGCCGAAATCAAAACAAAAATAGCGGATAAGGCAATAAGACCAATAAATAATTGGGTGAGAAACTTAATTATTTCAGTAAAAGCTAGTTTATATTGAACTTGCAAATTAAGCTTGCCGGCAGAGATTGCTTTTCGTTTTGCTAAGACAAAATCGTGTACTGGATTATCACTGCTCTGAAAATTAAATAAGGTTATGGAATTATTTTTGATAATTAAGGTTTGATAATCTGTGCTGGCAGTTAAAATAGCAGCGAGTTTATCTGCGACTTCTTCAATAGACTCATTATCGCTTACGAACTGTTGGCTAATTGTTTGTATGGTTTGTTGATGTTCTTGGGTTTGATTTTTTATATAAACAGTTAATAAAGAAAATGCGATAGCTCCAATAGCTATAATAAATGTTAACGCGAATATTGCATTTTTGATGACTAACTTAGAAAACTTATACATGATGAAATTAAATGCTCCGTTTAAAACATATCAATAGGGAAAAAGGTGCTTGATATACCAATGCAAAATATTTGTATGAAATTACAGCTATATTATAGTGGCAATACTAACATATTGTAAAATATATATTAATTTTAGCTTATGTTTTACCCTGACGAATAGATATTGATATAGCAAAAGAATATACATTTCTAATCGATAATGCTTAATGCCCCTTGCGCTTGTTAGCGCACCATTATATAATTTGTCACAATAGAACTTAGTAAGATGTCACTGGATAAGCTCACCGATTGTTGTGTTGTTTATATTCTTATTAATATTATTGATAGCTAGGCTATTAATAACCAGATAAAGCAGCGTTTCTTGTTTTATCTAGGGGGAAACAGTGAAATAAGCCCCTGAATTGGGGTTTTTTGTTTTTTAACGCGTGGTAAATGTGTGATAAAAAATGAAATCAGCAAAATTTCGCTGGGCTATATGCCCTTTTTTTATATCTAATTTTTTATAATATCACTGATGTATTTACGTCAGGGTAGAATAACAGGAGAAAACGCTTGGCTAAATTTGAGCACAAATTAACTGATTTAATAAGGCCTGCTGTTGAAGAAACGGGCAAAACTTTACTGGGTATTGAATTTATCAGTGCGGGTAATAACTCGGTTTTACGCTTGTTTATTGACCATGAGAATGGCATTAATGTTGATGATTGTGCAGAAGTGAGTCGCCAAGTTGGTGCACTATTAGATGTAGAAGACCCTATTAGTAGCGAATATAATTTAGAAGTTTCATCACCAGGTGTTGATCGTCCTTTATTTGAAATTGCACACTTTCAAGAAGTTATTGGTGAAATTGTCAACGTAAAATTATCGATGCCTTTAAATGGTCGTCGAAAATTTAAAGGTCCATTAGTGGCGATAGAAAACGAAAAATTAATTGTAGAAGTTGATAGCATCGATTACGAACTTGTTATCAGTAACATCGACAAAGCGAACCTTGTCGCAAAGTTGTAACCGTTAAAAAAATTAAAAATAGTTAACATAAATTAAAGGCTAAGTAGCATGAGTAAGGAAATATTACTGGTTGTTGATGCGGTTTCTAATGAAAAAGCATTACCACGAGAAAGCATTTTTGAAGCAATGGAAACTGCTTTAGAAACAGCTACCAAGAAAAAATACGAAGGTGATATTGAAGTACGTGTTTGTATTGACCGTGTCAGTGGCGAATTTGAAACTTTTCGTCGTTGGTTAATCATTGATGATAAGGGCGAGTTGTTAGAAAACCCTTATGGTGAAATTACATTGGCAGCGGCACAATACGATGAACCTGAATTAAATGCGGGTGATTATGTTGAAGAGCAAATTAAGTCCGTAACATTTGACCGTGTAACCACGCAAACAGCTAAACAAGTGATTGTTCAAAAAATCAGAGAAGCTGAACGTGCTTTGATCACCGAAGCTTACCAAGATCAGTTAGGCGAAATTGTTACCGGTGTTGTTAAAAAATCCAGTCGTGATAGCGTCATTATTGACTTAGGTAATAATGCTGAAGCAGTAATCTACCGTGATGATATGTTACCACGCGAAACGTTCCGTCCAGGTGACCGAGTACGTGGTTTATTATATGAAATCAAACCTGAAGCACGTGGCGCTCAGTTATTTGTTAGTCGTACTAAGCCTGAAATGTTAATTGAACTTTTCCGCGTTGAAGTGCCTGAAATTGGCGAAGAAATGCTAGAAATTAAAGGGGCCGCTCGCGATCCTGGTTCACGCGCTAAAATTGCCGTTAAAAGTAATGATAAACGTATTGACCCTGTTGGTGCTTGTGTTGGTATGCGTGGTTCACGTGTACAAGCGGTATCAGGTGAGTTAGGCGGTGAACGTGTTGATATCGTTTTATATGATGACAACCCAGCCCAATACGTTATTAATGCTATGTCACCAGCTGAAGTTGCGTCAATCATTGTTGATGAAGACAAAGGCACCATGGATATTGCTGTAGAAGAAGGCAATTTAGCTATGGCGATAGGCCGTAGTGGTCAAAACATTCGTTTAGCAAGTCAGTTAACTGGCTGGGAATTGAACGTAATGACTGTTGCTGACATGAAAGAGAAGCATCAGGCAGAAAACGATAAAGTACTAAACTTATTCATTGATAAGTTAGATCTTGACGAAGATTTCGCCACATTACTTGCTGAAGAAGGCTTCACTTCATTAGAAGAGATTGCTTATGTACCAGCGGCCGAAATGTTAGAGATTGATGGCTTAACTGAAGAAATCGTTGAACAGCTTAGAGAACGTGCGAAAGAAGCGTTAACTACACAAGCTCTAGCGAGTGAAGAAACTTTAGAAGGTGCAGAGCCTGCACAAGATTTACTTGACCTTGAAGGGTTAGAACGTCATTTAGCTTTTGTTTTAGCAAGCCGCGGTGTTCGCACACTCGAAGACTTAGCTGAACAAGGTATAGATGAAATTAGCGATATTGAAGAATTAACTGAAACCAAAGCGGGCGAGCTAATCATGGCTGCACGTAACATTTGTTGGTTTAACGAAGAATAATAACACCGGAGAATATTATAGATGGCAGATATAACTGTAGCAGAACTTGCCAAAGAAATCGGAACACCGGTGGATCGCTTAGTAAGTCAGTTAGCTGACTCAGGCGTGAAAAAATCGGCTTCCGATGCTATTTCGCAAGATGAAAAAGAAGCCTTATTAGGTCACCTGAAAAAACAACATGGTGATGATTCGGCAGCAAACCCGAGCAAGCTTACCTTAAATCGTAAAACTAAATCTACTTTGACCATGGGACATGGCTCTAAAGCTAAGTCGGTAAATGTTGAAGTACGTAAAAAACGCACTTATGTAAAACGTAGTGAGTTAGAAGATCAAAAACTAGCTGAAGAAGCTGCTAAAGCAGAAGCAGAAGCAGCAGTGTTAGCAGAAGCTAAGGCTAAATCTGATGCTGAAGCTGCAGCGAAAGAAGCGGACAATGCGAAAGCGGTTGCTGTAGTAAAAGCTGAAGTTGAAGCTGAACGTAAAGCTGGAGCAAAAGTTGAAGCTGCCGCGAAAGCAAAACAAGTAGCAGTAGAAAAAGCTAA
>JALJPA010000149.1 GCA_022969215.1 Colwellia sp.
GAATTCCAAGGTATAATCACTAATTTATTCAATCGCGTACCTAATATTGATAAAGCCATTATTTCAGTACATTGCCATAACGATTTAGGTCTTGCTGTTGCAAACTCTATGGCAGCTGTGCAAGCAGGTGTTCGTCAAATTGAGTGTACCATTAACGGTATTGGTGAACGTGCGGGTAACTGTTCATTAGAAGAAGTAGCGATGATCATGCAAACTCGCCAAGCTTTGTTAGGTGTAAAAACCAATATCAATCACCAAGAAATTGCCCGTGTCTCTAAGTTAGTCAGTACGGTTTGTAATATGCCTGTGCAATTAAACAAAGCCATTGTTGGCTGTAATGCTTTTAGTCACTCATCAGGTATTCATCAAGATGGCATGTTAAAAGCTAGCAATACCTACGAGATCATGACACCAGAAAGTGTCGGCATTGCTAAAACAAAATTAAACCTAACCTCGCGCAGTGGTCGTCACGTCATTAAACACAGAATGGCAAGTTTAGGTTATCAAGAGTCTGATTATGATATCGAGGAACTTTACAGTGACTTTATCGCGCTAGCAGATAAAAAAGGTCAAGTATTTGATGATGACTTAGAAGCGCTAGTATTTAAGTTACAGCAAAAAGACTTAAAAGACTTCTTCCAGCTAGACACCATTAATGTGCAATGTGGTGACGGCGACTTTGCTACCGCCAGCATTAAACTGACCTCAGGCGGCGAAGGCGGCAATAGTGAAGAAGGCAAAGGTAACAGCAAGGTACATGCGGCAACAGGTAATGGTCCAGTTGATGCGCTTTATCAAGCAATCAAGCAAAGTGTCGATATTGAATTTGAAGTCAGTGACTACAAAATATCAAACAAAGGCTCAGGTGAAGATGGCTTAGGTCAAGCTGATTTAGTCATTACTTGGCAAGGTAGAAACTTCCACGGTTACGGTTTAGAAACTGATGTTATTGAAGCGTCAGGGCAAGCATTAATTCATGCGCTAAACAGTATTCACCGAGCAATGACCATTGCCGATTTAAAATCAGCACAAAAAGCTTAATAAATACAAGAATTAGCTAAGCAAACAAAATAAGTAGTAGTGATTCAATCGCTACTAAGCATTTAAAAATTTAGAAGGTTATAAACATGTCCAACATAGCAATTTTAGCCGGTGATGGTATCGGCCCAGAAGTCATGGTTGAAGCTAAAAAAGTATTAGCAACAGTGGCAGATAAATTTGATTTTGATATTAGTACCAAAGATTATGATATTGGTGGTGCTGCTATAGATAATCACGGTAATGCCTTACCCGATTCAACTATGGCGGGCTGTGAAGCTAGTGATGCAATTTTATTTGGCAGTGTTGGCGGTCCTAAGTGGGCAAACCTACCACCAACAGAGCAACCTGAGCGTTGTGCGTTATTAGGCTTGCGTGGCCATTTTGATTTATTTTGTAATATGCGCCCAGCAACCTTACAGCCATCACTATCATCACTTTCAACATTGCGCGCTGATATATCTTCAAAAGGATTTGATGTCTTAGTTATCCGTGAATTAACCGGCGATATTTACTTTGCCGAGCCAAAAGGTCGTCGAGGTGAAGGCGAAGAAGAAACTGGCTTTGATTCTATGTTTTATTCACGTCGTGAAGTAAAACGCATTGCGCACCTAGCATTTCAAGCAGCACAAAAGCGCAACAATAAAGTAACTTCAGTGGATAAAGCCAATGTATTAGCCACCAGTCAGTTATGGCGCCAAGTGGTTGAAGAAGTTGCCGTAGATTACCCAGAAGTAGAGTTGGAGCACCTTTACGTTGATAACGCCGCTATGCAATTAGTACGTGACCCGAACCAGTTTGATGTTTTACTTTGCCCTAACTTATTCGGTGATATTTTATCGGATATTTGCGCCATGATTACTGGCTCAATGGGTTTATTGCCATCAGCCAGCTTAAATAGCGATGGCTTTGGCATGTATGAACCTGCTGGCGGCAGTGCTCCTGATATTGCCGGTCTTGGTGTTGCTAACCCTATTGCACAAATCCTATCTACCGCTTTAATGCTGCGTTATAGCTTAAATCAAGAAGCTGCCGCAAAAGCAATTGAAGACGCAGTGTCTAGTGCCCTAGATAATGGCGTATTAACCGCTGATTTATTACCTGCCAGCGAACGAAAAAATGCAAAATCAACCAGTGAAGTCGGTGATTATATCTGTAAACAAATTATTGCTCAAAACAACACCCAGAGTAATATTCAAGAAAAAGAGAGCGCATAGAATGACAACATCAAGTCCACAAACCATGTATGAAAAATTATGGCAAAACCATTTAGTTGAAGACGCTAAAGGGGAAACACCATTATTGTATGTTGACCGTCATTTGATTCATGAAGTGACCTCACCACAAGCTTTTGCAAGTTTACGTTTTCATAATCGCCCTGTACGCCATCCTGAACGTACCATTGCCACTATGGATCATAATATTTCAACACGCTCAATTAAAATTGATGCTGCTGGTGAAGGTGCTGCTAACCAATTACGCGCGTTAGCAATAAACTGTAAAGACTTTGGTATCGAGCTGTTTGATATGGGTCACAAAAACCAAGGTATTGCTCATGTTATTGGGCCTGAGTTAGGTTTGACCTTACCAGGCACTATTATTGTTTGTGGTGATTCACATACCGCTACCCATGGCGCTTTTGGTGCTCTTGCTTTTGGTATTGGTACCTCAGAAGTAGAACATGTTTTTGCTACCCAGACTTTACGTCAAAACAAAGCAAAAACCATGAAAATAGAAGTTAAAGGTCACGTCGGTGCCGGTATTAGTGCCAAAGATATAATCTTAGCGATTATAGGAAAAACAGGTAGTGCAGGCGCAACAGGTTATGTAGTTGAATATTGTGGTGAAGCTATCGAAGCGCTAAGTATGGAAGAGCGCATGACCGTTTGTAACATGAGTATCGAATTTGGTGCCAAAGCCGGTTTAATAGCACCGGACCAAACCACTTTTGATTATGTTGAAGGCAAAGAATACGCGCCAAAAGGTGAAGTATTTTCCCAAGCGGTTGTCGATTGGAAAGAATTAAAATCAGATGCTGATGCAACATTCGATGCAGTTATAACACTTGTAGCAAAAGACATTAAAGCACAAGTCACTTGGGGAACAAATCCTGGGCAAGTTATTAGTGTCGACGGTATTGTGCCTTCCCCTGAAGATTTCAGTGATCCGGTGGAGAAAGAGTCTTGTATAAATGCACTTAAGTATATGGACCTAACTGCCGGTACCAAGATGACCGATATCCAGGTAAATAAGGTCTTTATCGGCTCTTGTACTAACTCACGTATTGAAGATTTACGTGCCGCTGCTGGTGTTGTTCAGCAATATCAAGGTCAGCAAGTAGTAAAGGGCGTAGATGCCATTATCGTTCCTGGTTCTTACCGCGTGAAAGAGCAAGCTGAAAGTGAAGGTTTAGATAAAATATTCACTGATGCAGGTTTTGAATGGCGCTTACCCGGTTGCTCTATGTGTTTAGGCATGAATGATGACGTGTTAGAAGAAGGCGATCGTTGTGCTTCAACCAGTAACCGTAACTTTGAAGGTCGTCAAGGTCGTGGTAGCCGTACTCACTTAGTCAGTCCGGAAATGGCCGCTGCGGCAGCCATTACTGGTCACTTTGTTGATTTAAATAGCCAGTAGTTTTGAGCAAGAGTTAATAGTCATCTTCGAAGATCCAGTAGTTTGTACGATAAATAACTCTGGATTCTCGATTAAAATATCACGGGAATGACACTCAATATTTGGCAGCTTGCTAACGATAATAAGCTCTGCCTCAAAGAGGAATAGAAAATGGAAAAATTTAACACACATACTGGTTTGGTTGTGCCATTAGATATCGCTAACGTTGATACCGATCAAATCATCCCTAAGCAATTTTTGCAAAAAACTGAACGTGTAGGCTTTGGCGTGCACTTATTTCACGATAGTCGCTATCTTGATCAT
Source organism: Colwellia sp. (assembly GCA_022969215.1). GTDB lineage: Bacteria > Pseudomonadota > Gammaproteobacteria > Enterobacterales > Alteromonadaceae > Colwellia. The sequence continues at coordinate 3,979 of JALJPA010000149.1, forward strand.
GCTGGTACCCAGGTAAATCCTGATTTTGTCATCAACAAGCCCGAATATAAAGGTGCCAGTATTTTATTAGCGGGAGAAAATTTTGGTTGTGGTTCAAGCCGTGAACATGCACCTTGGGCACTGCAAGAATATGGCTTCAAAGTCATAATAGCGTCTAGTTTCGCTGATATTTTTTACGGCAACTGTATCAACGTTGGTCTTTTACCTATTAAATTAAGTGAAGCTGAGATAGAACAGTTATTCAAACTCTCTGCTGATATTCAGCTAACTTTGAAAGTCGATTTACCTAATAATGTTATTACTTGCGGTGAACTTTCGTTTAAGTTTAGCTTGAATGAATTTCAACAATACAGCTTAGAAAATGGTGTTGACAGTGTCGGTTGGACTTTAGATAAGCTTGATACCATTAAAGCCTTTGAAGCGAAAATGCCTGCTTGGCAATAAACTCTATTCGTATGTTGAGTTAATGCCATAATGAGTAAATAGCCTAATTAAAAAAGCCCCGGTAAGTTCTGACTTACCGGGGCTTTTTATCTTGATGCTCTAGTATACTTAAGCTAAGTTACCCGCAAGCTAAAAAGCCTACCAATTGGTTAAAGCCGGTAAACTAAAAGTTTCTCCTTGAAAAGATAGAATGACCTTTTGCGGTAATATTTTTTCAACCACTAAATCATCGCCAATATAGTCGCCCTCATAACGATCTCGACCATTCACTTTTACCCAGCCATTGCCATCAGAAGCATATATATGTTGTTCAAAATCTAAACTCGGTATGGAATTTTGGATTTGTTGTGGCATTTGTGCCAGCGGCCTAATTGCTGCCATTGAGTTATCACTGTTATAAAGTGAGTCAAAAATATTACCCTTGATTAATGAGCTGTCATTTACTGACGGGAAGCTTATTGGTTGATAACTAACTGAATGAGAGTTAGATGACTGAGTCCCATATGACTGACTGCTAGCTATTTTTTCAGCTAAGTTGTCAGCCTTGCTTTCATCATTAGTTTCATCAAGTGCCGCCTGAAATCGTGCTAATAAATCATTAGAGACACCCGCAACTTTCTTTACTTGATAATCTTCATAATTATTATTGGCTAAACTTTTCTTTTCTGCACTGACAATAATTGTCTTGTCAGTGTTCCCTTGGCTAGTATTTAATTGGCTAGTGCTCTTAGCAACAGAGGGCGCTGGCTCCACTTTATCTTCAATGGCAACATTGTTAGCTTTCTTCGCCGGTATAAGGTCAGGATTACTTGCTGCGTCTTTTTGGCTAGAATAACTATTATCTACTGAAGTATGGTCTGCTGAAGTGTGCTCTGCTTGTGCGCTGCTAATCATTGCAACTTGCGCTTTGCTAGGTTCATCTACAACAGGCTTTACTAGCTCAACGGTCTTTACTTCAGCCTGAGCGGTACTTACCACAAGTCCATTTAAAGGCGCCTGTGTTTGTCCCCACCAAAAGCCAGCTAAAGCAAAGAAAGCAGCGACACTTAATGCAGTGGAAAATACTAGGGCACCGTTATAATGATTTAGTGCGGGCTTACTAGTTAGGTCGTCACCCAGCGCCCGCTGTGCTGCAGCAATAACAGTCTTCTTATTAACCACACTATCATTTTGGTTATAAGCCAACATCAGGGCGCTATGGCACAATAAATTAGTTAACCTGGGCACACCTTGCGACAATTGATGAATTTTATTCAACGCTGCCTTATCAAAGAGCGCTCTAGCGCAATCAGCAACCATTAACCTGTGTTGAATATATTGCTTCAACTCCTGCTTTGTTAGTGGCATTAAATGATATCTTGCGGTAATTCTCTGGGCTAATTGGCGTAGGTCTCGCCGTTGTAATAGTTGCTGTAATTCCGGCTGACCAATTAAAATCACCTGCAATAACTTTTTAGTATTGGTTTCTAAATTGGTTAGCAAGCGCAGCTGCTCCAAGACTTCCGGTTGTAAATGTTGGGCTTCATCAATGATCAATACCGTATTGATATCATTTTGATGATTTTTCAGCAGCTTTTCGGCAATTTTATCGGTTAAGTTTTTTAAGCTGGCGTCGGTTTTTCGATAACGAATTTTTAATTCATCACATATGGTCGCCAGTAATTCTTGACAGGATAAGGTTGGATTAAGTATAAAAGCGGCATGAGTGTTGTCAGGCAATTGCTCCATTAAACAGCGACTAATAGTGGTTTTCCCCGTACCCACTTCCCCCGTCAGTAAAGCAAAACCACCGACTTCTCCTAAGCCATAAGTTAAGTGTGCCAACGCTTCCCTGTGCCTATCACTCATAAATAAGTATTTAGGATCAGGGGAAATAGAAAAAGGTAATTCACTTAATGAGAAAAAATTGCGATACATGGCGTGTGCTGAGCAGGGAAAGTAAGGTACAAAATTAACCGCTTGTTTGATGGATGTCAAAGAGTTAACAAATTTAGAGCAAATGCGTAACATTTAATTGCAAATAAAAACAATTATCATTACCATGTGTGTCGCTAATTACTAATTCATAATACTTAAAAGGAAGATAAGGTGTTAAAAACATCCCTTACACTATTGGCACTAGTTATCGCCAGCCAAGCACACAGCCAAACGAATCCAGAAAATCAAGTTACTCAAACGAAACAAGTTCATAAAAAAGCTAACCAACAAGATATTGAACGAATTATTGTTACCGGTAGTCGTATAGCCGAAAGCATAGATGAAGTGCCTGCCTCAATAACCATAATCACCCAAAAGCAAATAGCTCAACAGCTAAAGGTTTCTTCAGAGATTCAAAGCTTATTAGCAAATTTAGTGCCTGGCATGGCACCCAGTACTGGCACTTCCAGTAATTCAGGGCAAACCTTACGTGGTCGAGCGCCATTAGTAATGATTGACGGCGTGCCACAATCGACACCACTGCGTAATGGCGCATTAGGTATAAGAACACTCGATGCCAGTGTTATAGAGCGCATTGAAGTGATTAAAGGCGCTACCTCTATTTATGGTAACGGCGCTGCCGGCGGCATTATTAATTACATCACTAAAAAAGCTAACAGTGATAAAGCGCTAAGCGGCCATGCCAGTATTTCAAGTCGCTTTAGTGCGATAGAGATCGAAGATTCAGTCGGTCAGCGTTATGAAGGAGGCATTAATGGTGAAGTAAATAATTTCAATTATGTCTTTAATGCCAGTTACGAAAAAAATGGCTTACAGCGCGATGCTGACGGAGATATTTTAGGTTTAAAATACGGTCTTTCTGATGCGGTAATGCAAGATTACTTTGCCAAAGTCGGTTATCACTTTGACGATGAAAAATCATTGCAGTTTACTTATAACTACTACCAATCAAAACAAGACGTTGATCTAATAGATCAAATAGGTGACAGAAATATAGGAGAAAAAACTCAAGCGATCCCAGTACCTGCTGGCCAATCGGTACTAGGTGAGCCTCAGGGTCCGACCAACCATAATATGATGCTTAAATATGTCGATGATGAAGTCTTTGCACAAACAGGATTGATGGTCGACCTTTACCGCCAAGAAGTTGAGAATATATTCTTTTATTCACCAACATTAGCTAATCCAGATGAAGGCTATTCAGGCGGTCAGTCGCTAATAAACTCTGAGAAAAAAGGCCTAAGGGTAACCTTTAACACCCTGGTTGATTTCAATTTTGATAATGGCGACTCACTTGAGGCTACTTTCATTTACGGGGTCGATGCCCTTAATGATGTCACTTCTCAACCCATGGTGGATGGCCGAGTTTGGGTGCCGGAAATGGATATGGAAAGTCTCGCCGGATTTTTACAAACCAAGCTCATTTATAATGATGATCTTGTTATTAAATTTGGCGTCAGACAAGAAGATATTGATTTAACCGTTAATGATTACAGTACTTTGAAGTTATGTAAAAAAATTGACCAATGCTCTGTGCCCGTTAATGTTACTGGTGATACCTTAAATTATAAAGCGACCACTTATAACATTGGTGTTAAATATAATGCCTTAGCACTGTTTAGCCCGTTTATCAGCTACTCACAAGGGGCTGATATTTCTGATACTGGTCGCTTGTTACGTACAGCAACAGTTACCGATATTTCACTTATTCGTACTGAGGCTTCTATTATCGATAATTATGAACTCGGTTTTAGCTCAGACTTCGAACAAGTGCATTTTGAGTTTGCTACCTATTTCAGTACCTCTGAGTTAGGCACAACCAATAAGTTTGATGAAACTACTGGTGTTTATATGCCAGTGCGAGCACCACAAGAAATCTACGGTTATGAAGCACTAATCAATTATGATATCAACGAAGCTTGGGCGGTAAATGCTACTTATAGCTGGGTTGAAGGTAAGAATACTGAAGCTGATGTTTATTTAGGCGCTAAACAAATTAGTCCACCTAAGGCGACGGTCAATATCAACTGGAACCCTAATAATGATATCAGCGTAGCGCTAAATTATTTATATGTGGGCGATCGTAAGCGCTTTGAACCAGTTGACGGTGAGTATGTTGGCGACCAAGGCCCTATTGATAGTTATCAAATAGTGAACCTAAGCGGTAACTATGATTTTTCTAACGATTGGTCAGCATTTATCGGCGTAGAAAATTTATTTAATCAAGATTACTACCCAACAAAATCACAAGGTTACACCTATGGTGGTTACAATATTAAAGGCTTAGGAACCACGGTTAATATTGGTCTTAACTACCAATTCTAATGACTAAGTCTAGCAATAGCTAAATAGGACGAAATAGGATAAAGCAGCATTCAATGTTGCTTTATCCTAACTGCCCCTCCCTGAATTTTGTCCTGCCTTATGATACACTTTAGCTAATCTCCTCTTCATTTTGGTCGTACCTTGTCAAGCAACAACTCTGAAAGTAAACATAGCCAACTTAACACTTATTTAGTCGGTGGTGCTGTGCGCGATAAGCTACTTAATCGCCCGATTAAAGACAAAGATTATTTAGTGGTTGGTAGCAGTGTTGAAGAAATGCTAAAGCTAGGTTACCAACAAGTAGGTAAAGACTTCCCGGTTTTTTTACATCCGCAAACTAAAGCAGAGTATGCCCTAGCCCGTACAGAGCGAAAGCAAGGCCAAGGTTATACTGGTTTTAGCTGTTATTTCGCCCCAGACGTCACCATTGAACAAGATTTATTAAGACGAGACCTAACAGTTAATGCCATGGCCATGGCTGATAACGGCGACATTATCGATCCCTATAATGGCCAAAAAGATCTTAGCAAGCGTATTTTACGCCATGTCAGTGACGCTTTTGTTGAAGATCCTTTACGGGTATTACGGGTAGCACGTTTTGCCGCCCGCTATCATAAATACGGTTTTACCATAGCCGATGAAACACTTAGCTTAATGCAGGAAATCAGTGCCAGTGGCGAGTTAAAGACCTTAACTCCTGAACGTGTTTGGCAAGAAATGCAATTAAGCTTGGCTGATGGTGGCGATAATGCTGATATTAATTCAGGTAATCCAGAAGTATTCTTTCAAGTACTTAAGCAATGTAATGCCTTAGAGGAATTATGGCCTGAACTTGCCGTTTTATGGGGCATTCCTAACCCTGCCCTTTGGCATCCGGAGATATGCAGTGGTCTGCATACTATGATGGTATTGCAGCAAGCCGTTTTGTTAACGCAATTAGCCCCCAACTTGCAAGATGATAATAAAACCGCTATTCGCTTTGCCGCACTATGTCACGATTTAGGTAAAGGTATTACCGAGACTCATTTATTACCTAGCCATAAAGGTCATGAAAAAGCTGGCTTACCACTCGTTAAGAAAATATCTAAGCAACTGAAAGTACCGACACATTACAAACAACTGGCGCTAAAAGTATGTGAATATCACTTACATTGTCATAAAGCCTTTGAGCTCAAAGCCAGTACACTGTTAAAAATGTTCAATCACTTAGATATTTGGCGTAAACCAGAAGAGTTTGATTTCTTTTTAATGGCTTGTAAGGCTGATTTTTTAGGTCGTTTAGGTTTTGAACAACGTCCATATCCACAAGAAGAGTACTTACAAGCGGCGGTAAAATCAGCAAGAGGAGTAACTGCAAAAGCTTTTGTTGAGCAAGGTTTGCAAGGCCTAGCGATAAAAGAGGCCATGGCTAAAGCACGATTAGATGCGATTACTGAAATCAAAGCAAGCCACCAACACTTGAGTCCTGCTCCCCACTAAGATGTTCGAGCAAGGTAAAACACTACCTTCTTCATCTTTCTTACCTAACTGCAATAAGTTGAATAAATTGAACTTGCTCAATTTATTCAATGACATAACCAATCACATCTTATAGTATAAAAATCAAGCAACAATTTATTGCAAGACATTTACAAACGACTACAATTTGTCCAAACACTTTTAACTATCATATTTACATCAAGTCAGTACATGGTTTGGGTAACTTCTTATTAAATTAAGAAAGGTGGTTAACATGACAATGCAAATAACTTCTTCTACAGCTAGCTTCAAACAAATTCAGCCAGTATCATCTGCTAGACCACATGGTGAGTCTCATTCTGACTTAAGCGATATATTAACGCCTGAGCAAAAAAACACCTTACAACAAGGTGCTGATGACAAAATAGCTGAGCAAGTAGCAAACGTCAAATCAAACTATCAAACAGCTAAAGATGTTGATTTGATGCAGTCATATTACCAGCAGCAGCAAAAACTCTTTGATATCTATTTGCAAGAAAGTACCAATAGTGATGTTCAAAGTAGCAATTCAACAAACATAAATGCAGTGTCTACCTTAACGGATACTTATGCTGCACTATATGAATTACATCAAGAAGTAAAAGAAGGTATTGGACAACGTCCAGAGCATGAACTGCCTACTATTTTGCCAATAGAGTCCGCTAACAAAGTTGCTGAAGTAGCAAAAAACGGCTATAATCAGAGCTTAGCTAATAAACAAATGGATGCTTATAATAGCTTGATGATGCCTAGTACTGCTTCTTACGTGCATTTAAGTGCATAGCTAGTAGCGTAGTTACTTTAGCGGAGAATGACCTTAAGCAAATGTACCTCCAATAAACTTATAACTACTAATGTTTAATCGCTCTGATTAAATTTAATTCTAGTAATAAACACTGTGGTAGCCATAACCATAAGGTTAGCGCTACCACATAAGCAATATTCACCTCAAAAAAAAGTCCAACGAGACTTGCCACATAGATTACTGCGCGATTACCGTATAACAAGTAATGCCTTTGCTTTTCAATTGTCATAATGTCCACCATTTCTAACGGTGCGCAAACTTAGTTAATAAGCGGGTTATAAAACAGTTGCTCTACCCTTTTTATCGGCTAAAACATATAAAAACTGAGGTTAAACTAAGTTAAATTACGCTTATTGCTATCTGCTGATCTTTACTGCTTTCGATAGCTGTCGATAACTATTGATATAAGCGCTGCATTTATTAAGCCAAATATAGCGTCAAAAATTTACGCTAAAAGTAAACCGAAACACAGCTACTTTACTTGAGTTCAGGCTTATCTATGGTTCTAAAGGTAAGATTTATTCGCGGTTCTAATACTTTCTTGGTTGGGGGTAATCGATGTAACCAGTTCTTCTGGGTTGTGCTTTTCTTCACTAACAAACTACCGGGCTTATGTTGCAGGGCCACAACCTCTTTTGATAGCTTATGTTTAAAGGAATACTTTCGCTCTGCGCCGAAACTCAACGAGGCTATGGCGCCATTTTTTTTCAAATCCAGCTCACCATCACTGTGCCATGCCATGCCCTCTTCACCTGAGTGATAGAGGTTTAATAAACAAGAGTTATAACTTTCATTACTATGTTGTTCAACCAGTATTTTCATTGATAAGAGCTCTTGGGTAAAAGGTATAGATTGCTTAGT
>JALJPA010000015.1:0-10349 GCA_022969215.1 Colwellia sp.
TCCCATTCCTCAAATTTTATCGGCTACTAAGTCAGCGCTAGTTTCTGGTTACCCGGCTTATGACCGTGAATTACTCAGTGCTGAATTGTTGGAAAAATCAGATAAAGTAACCTTGATCGGCGATGCTGCCCACCCGATGAGTCCATTTAAAGGACAAGGGGCGAATCAAGCTCTGTTAGACGCGCTATCATTGGCTCGGGGCATATCCATAGGATGTAGACCTATGTCTCAATGGCGAGAAGCGGGTGTAAGAGCAAGTGTATTAACTGAGTTTGAAGCAGAAATGTTGACCCGCAGTGCTTCTAAAGTGAAAGGCTCAGCAGAGGCTGCACAGTTCCTACATTCCGATGTTGTACTTCATGAAGGTGATGAGCCAAGAGGACGATGTTTACTCAGAGAAGAGTAATAATATCAAACAAGCGGCATATTATTACTTGTTCTTTATGAAGTTTTTTGTAATTCCTCACGACTTTTGGCGTAATGATTTTAATTGTTTTCCCAATCTAGCTACGACCCAGCAAATACGATTCAAGTATTCTTATAGTTTGTGAAGATCCACAGGTGAGAAAATCTTATTGGTTTGTGACTGATTAACCTTGCTTAAATTGTTAGCTGAAAGTTGTTTTAGTTGCGGTAATGCTAAGCTATTTAATTGGCTAGCATTGAGTTTATTTAGTTGCTGAGCATTGAGCTTTTTTAATTGATTTGCCGGTAACTTGTTCAGTTCAAGTGCGGATAAGGCATTTAACTCTGCAACGGTTAACTTTTTAGGATTAGCTTGTTTTTTGTTCGTCAAAATATTGGATAAGTCATCGCTAACAATGACTTTATTGGATGTTGAGTCATTTTTTTGTGAGCGATTTGTATCACTTCGCTCTAGCTGTGTTATAAGTCCATCCATTTTGTTGGCTAATTGATCAACCGTTTCACGCTCGGCACTCGTTAATTTATTAACGCTGCTCTCAAGAATATTATGCACTTGCTCAAATAAAGCCTCGGCAGATTTTTCTTCTTTTTCTGTTAACTGATCTTTTTCAAATATTTTATCAAGCTTTTGATAAATATCATTGAGTTTGTCTTTTTGTGCTGGCGAAACATGACCTAGCAAAATGTCGTCAATTTTATCTGAGGCTGCATCTATTTCTTGGCTTAGTTTTCCCTCTGTAGATAAAGATATATTGTTTGAGTTGATGATACCTGAGGCCGCTACCTCCAGTTTGTTTTCCTTGGTTGGCAGCTTAATTTCCTGGGCACTACTTAATTCCTCTATTTTATTGGCTAATTTATCAACCGTTTCACGCTCTGCACTTGTTAATTTATTAACGCTGCTCTCAAGAATATTATGCACTTGTTCAAATAATGCCTCTGCAGACTTTTCTTCTTGCGCCGTAGGCTGATTTTTTTCAAATAGCTGGTCAAGTTGCTGATAGATATTATTGAGCTTATCTTTTTGTCTTGGCGTAACATGCCTTAGCAAAATATCATCAATTTTATCTGAAGCGGCATCTATTTCTTGACCTAACTCTCCCTCTTTTGGCCGCTTAATTTCCTGCCCTCTGACATTTTGCTCTATGACTGTTAGTTTGTATGTTCCTATTTCACTATTTATTTTCATGTTGGTTCCTTTTGCAAGCAAACAAGCATTCACCCCTTTAAATGGCAAAGGTAAACACTTCACTATTATAATATTTGAAATATGAGTGTATAAAAAAATACAGATAGCTTTGTAAGCTAAAGTAAGCGGATAGTAACGTTTGTTAATTTAGATGACTTAAATTGTATTATTAGTTTGTTAAGGTATTGAATAATAACTATAACCTCTCACTTACAAATGCTTACTTGCGCTTACCCTAATTCCTCTTGAAATCATTGATAATAATTCATCACACTATTTTGTATAAAAGGTGTTGCAAATAGCGTTGTTGAAAATTACATCGTTCGCAATAAGCACAGGGCAAAATGATGTTCAATTATTAATGATTAATTAATCATGAAGGAAGATTCAATGATACCAACCAATAAAACCCTTATTGCCTTGGCAGTAATGACTACAAGCATATTGACGGCTTGTGGTGGCTCTGACACAAAAAAAGAAACCACTATTTCGCCAACTACCCCCGATGTTATTTCATATAAAGAAGTTGCATGTAAGGTTATGTTGTCAGCGCCGCAATTGTCTCTTTTAACTGCTGGCTCTTCTTGTGGTTACCTTACGGTACCTGAAAAGCACGCTTTATATGGCAAACCAGCATCAACAACAAACATTGAAATAGCGGTTATTAAGTTAGCATCTACTTCAGCAAATAAAAAAGCCGATCCGGTTGTTTACCTTGAGGGTGGTCCGGGAGGTAGTGCTAGTTCAAGTATTGCGCAAGTAGTTGAAACAGGCACCTTTATCAACGACAGGGATGTCTATCTAGTTGATCAACGTGGTACTGGTTATTCCAAACCTGCGTTATTTTGTACTGAGTTTGATGAAGCTGGGTCAGCCGAGCAGTTAAAATCCTGTAAAACTCGACTTGAAACAGCAGGTATTGATTTAACGGCTTATCATAGTGTTCAAAGTGCGATGGATTTTATTGAATTAAGAAAAACGCTAAATATTTCAGAGTGGAATTTATATGGCATCTCTTATGGTACTCGCCTCGCAACCACGATAATGCGTGAAAATAGCGAAGGCATTCGCAGTGTTATTCTTGATGGCATGTTCCCGATAGAAGTGAACGGTATTACTGATACGCCGTGGGCAAATTATGAGTCGTTAAATCAAATAGTAAAAAACTGCGAAAATTCAGCTGACTGTCCTGCTGATGAATTCAAAAGCATTATCGAAGATATTATTGCCCGTATGCACAATGAAGGCATGATTGATGAGAGTCGAGGATTTATTCAGATATTACTTGAACTTGGTACGCAGCCAGTGATCATTGATTACTTATTAGCCGTGAATGAAGATGTTAGTAAATATGCATCAGTTTTTGAAACTATGATGACTGAGCAAGGTATGGGGGAGGGTGAAAGCGCTGAACAAGCCTCTACACAAGATAACTCTCAAGGTGATGAAGAGCAGGGCGTAGAAGACAGATTTTATAATGCCATGGGTTTATCTACTATTTGTGCAGAGGAATATCCGTTTTTATATATTACCGCTTTAACGGGCGACAATAGTGAAGGTTGGTCGGCAAGTACACAAGTTGCGGTAGGTGAGATGTTCCACATGGGCTTTGATCAGGCTTCTTGTAAAGTTTGGGGTGTTGCCCCAGCCAATGACATTGAAACACAAGCAGTTAGCAGTAACTTACCGGTATTAATGCTTAATGGTCTACAAGATACACAAACACCAGAAGCGTGGGGCACATTGGTTGCTAAAAATATGCCAAATGCACAAAACATAACTAACCCACAAGGTGGTCATGGACAGCTTTTTTCTGACTCTACTTGTTTTAATACTCTGGCTAGTGACTTTTTAGCTGAGCCAAATAAAACGCTTAATACTAGCTGTGTATCGGCTATTGAAGCGTTAACTTATGATAACGACAGTAGCGGAAATGGTGGGGATGCCTCGTTAGAGCAAGCCTTTTCTAAGAAAACCTCAGTTTTTGGCATTCCTATTTACGGCACCGAACAAACCTCTGATGAAGCTATGTTGCACGCAGCTAACGTGATGGCGCAATACTTAGATAATGATGAAGATGGTCAGCCAGATAATGCCTTAGTGGTAGAGCACATGCTTGAGCAAGGTGCGACATTAATCATGACTAAAGATGAAGCTGAAATAGAGACTTTATTTGAAAAAATACCTGAGTCAGAAGCGTTGCAAGATTTGTATGCCAGTGAAGTGATTATTGCGGGTGCAGATGGCGGCTTTGATGCAACGATTGAAGAAGTTTTACATCTAATAACTCATGTTGGCTATGCTGGTGTTTACCCTGAAGTATTTGGCGAAGTGATAGGCTCAGACATCGCTAATGCTATGGATACAGCTCGTGGTGGACAGTTTGAAACTATTCCCACAAGCTACTCAGGTAGCGCTTGGTATACCTATGATGATGAAACTTGTAATTACAGCTGTATGGTCACTGAATATATGTATTGGTCATTAACCTCTATTTTAGGGGCTCAAGCCGGCGATGAACGTTTAGCTCAAATCAATAATGAATGGCAGTTAAACACGCTGGAAAAAGTACAAAGTAAAGATCTAACGGTACATGCTTTATTAACGAATGCTGAATATGGTTTGGCAACGTCATTACCAGATGGAAACTACTCAGCTCAAGATTTTATTATTAGCCCAACTGAAGCGGATACTGACGAAGGTGGCGGTGAAGAGGACTTTAAAGCGGCTAACTTTACTTTTAAAGACAATGATACTAGTTCAACTACAGTTTATATGAATGGTGTTATCGGCGCTGATACTTTAGCTGTTATGCAGACATTATTTTCTACCTACCCACAAATTAAAACGCTGGTAATGCAAAATGTCCCTGGCTCTATGGATGATGAAATTAATTTATTAGCGTCAATGGAAATTAGAAACCGCGGTATCAATACCCACATTCCAGCGGACGGCATGGTTGCCTCTGGCGGCACAGATATGTTTTTAGCGGGCGTTAAACGCACTATTGCCACCGGCGCTAAAATAGGTGTTCATTCATGGGATGATGGCAGTGGTAAGGCTGCATTAGATTACCCTCGTGATCATCAAACGCATGTTATCTATCTTGATTATTATAATGCTATCGGCATAACGACTGACTTTTACTGGTATACCCTTGAAGCTGCTCCAGCTGAAAGTAATCATTGGATGACAGCTGAAGAAATGGTTTTATATGGTGTATTAACAAACTAGCCCTTTAGTTTTAAAACAGTTAACCTTATTAGTTAATAAGCTCTTTTATCACCTGCATAGTTATTCTTGCATGGCTGATAAAGGAGCTTTTTTATCAGCTAATAGCAATAGTCATAACTTATATGGATTGAGGAATATGAAACATCGAATACCTCTCACTGCATCGCTTACAAACGCTTACTTGCGCTTACCCTAAAGCTAGTTCAAATAGTGGAAAATGATTTATCGGTTAACACCGAGTACTTACTTTTGATTACGTTTGAATAGTTTTGGAGAAAATAATGACCCTAATGAATAAAGGCCCTTTTACAAATAGTTTATTTGCCCTTTTAATCAGCACAACGTTAGTTGCATGTGGTGGTTCAAGTAGCGACAACAAAACAACCGTTGAGGAAACAGTAACGCCTCCTGCCACTACTACGCCAACAACCACTACAGCCCCAACCACCACTCCGACTAACCCAGCCAGTAATGGGTTGGGCATTTCTGTAGTGCCAGATAGTTTAAAGAATACTTACAGCGCGGCATTAAAGTTTGATCGCTATACCAAGGTTGATACCCCCAATGGCGGCGTAATCCATATCATTGCTCAAAATGAAATTATGGAAAATCAAATTGTTCGTGCTCGGGGTATTTTACAGCATTATTTAACCGACTTTCCCGGCTCAGTTTATGGCGCAGATAAAAGTGCCGTTGCCAATAAAATGGCTGAAAATGGAGCTACTTTATTACTACTAAACGGTGTTGATGACGGTACTAATTCTGGCGCTGAGCTTGATGGTCAGCCGTTATATTATGGTGAAATGCAAGTGGAAGGTCATAGCTGGTATATCACGCAAAACTATGAATATCGTGATGCCTCGTTCGAAGAGATTTTACACCTAGTACATGATTACGGCATAGGTGTTGATCAAGGTGCTGAATTCGATGGCGCGTTACCACAATATCAAGCTGACATTCGCGCGGCGCAAGTAACAGCCGTATCAGGAAAACTTTGGGCTTGGCCAGCAGAACAAGCAGATTGGTTAGCGGAGTTAACTGCTGAAAATAGTTTGTCACAAGAATACTTAGCATCGGTAGTTGATACTTATTACGGTCTTTGGGGCGCTTTTGATAGTGAGTATGGTATGTGGGGAATGTATATTGCTAAAATCCGTGATGATTTGGCAACAACAGATCCACAAGGTGCAGCAATAATGGCTAATCAATATTTTCATCCGTACCTGACTTATAACGCGCGCATCGATGCAAGTTTTGTTGGTGATTTTAGCTTAACCTTTAATAATACCTTATCTTATACAAACCACGCGCAATACCTTAAAGATGTCACTTTGACCGGTAACAAGGATAGTAACGTAGTGGCGAACCAGTTTGATAACAATATTACCGGTAATGCTGGCGTAAATACGGTGATATTTTCTGGTCAATCGACGCAATATCAAATTACCAAAGAAAATGGTGAAGTTAAGGTGCAAGACTTACAAGATGATCGAGATGGTATGAATACCTTAGCAGACATTGAAAAGTTACAGTTTTCAGATAGTACTATTGAAGTTTCTTCTCTTTAGTAAAGGTCTCTTTAAAAACTTAACCTAAATAAGTCTGAGGAAGTAACCGCTATTTCATCGAGAAATAGCGGTTTAAGCAATTTATTTCATTATTGCTTAATTAATCCAAGACTAATGGCGCAAAAAATCCGATAATTAGCGCCATTAGAACCAGTCTATCGATTGGCTGCATACAACTTCGGAAATATATCAATGGAAATCAAAGTTAACTTTCTCGACAACCTTAGACTTGAAGCCAAGTTTGACGATTTTAGTGTCATTGCTGATCAACCTATTCGTTATAAAGGTGACGGCTCAGCACCAGGTCCTTTTGATTACTTCCTTGCGTCATCGGCTATGTGTGCAGCGTACTTTGTTAAGGTCTATTGTAATTCTCGTGATATTCCAACGGATAATATTCGTTTATCACAAAATAATATTGTTGACCCAGAAGATAGATATAACCAAATCTTTCAAATTCAGGTAGAGCTACCTGAGAGCATTTCTGAAAAAGACAAAAAAGGTATTTTAAGGTCAATTGATCGCTGTACCGTGAAAAAAGTCGTGCAGAAAGGGCCAGAATTTAAAGTTGAGGCCGTTACCAGCCTTGAAGAAGATGCTCAAGCTATGTTGATGCAACAACCTGAAGATGGCGCTAGCACCTTTATTTTAGGTAAAGATTTACCACTTGAAGAAACCATTGCCAATATGTCAGGCCTTTTAGCTGACCTTGGCATGAAAATAGAAATATCTTCGTGGCGCAATATTGTACCTAATGTATGGTCATTACATATTCGTGATGCCGCATCTCCACTGTGTTTCACTAACGGTAAAGGCGCAACAAAAGAAAGTGCACTTGCCTCTGCCTTAGGTGAGTTCATTGAACGCCTTAACTGTAATTTCTTTTATAACGATCAATTTTTCGGTACTGATATTGCCACCAGTGATTTTGTTCATTATCCCAATGAAAAGTGGTTTAAACCGGGGATAGATGATGCACTGCCAAGCGATATTTTAGATGATTATTGTTTAGCTATTTACAACCCTGAAGACGAGTTGCGCGGTTCAAACCTGATTGATACCAACTCAGGTATGACTGAACGTGGCATTTGTTCAATTCCCTATGTGCGTCAGTCGGATGGCGAAACGGTATATTTTCCATCCAACTTAATTGAAAACTTATTTTTAAGTAATGGCATGAGCGCCGGTAACAACTTACCTGAAGCGAAAGTACAATGCTTGTCAGAAATATTTGAACGTGCGGTTAAAAAGCAAATCATCGCCGAAGAAATCGTTTTACCTGATGTACCTAAAGATGTTATCGCTAAATACCCAGCTATTTTAGCGGGCATTGAAGGCTTAGAAGCACAGGGCTTTCCTGTTGTAGTAAAAGATGCTTCATTAGGCGGTAAGTTCCCGGTAATGTGCGTCACTTTGATGAATCCTAAAAATGGTGGTGTATTTGCCTCGTTTGGTGCTCATCCAAGCTTTGAAGTAGCGTTAGAGCGTAGCTTGACTGAGCTTTTACAAGGTCGTAGCTTTGAAGGTTTAAATGACGTACCCAAACCTACCTTTAATAGCATGGCGGTGACTGAGCCGGAAAACTTTGTTGATCACTTTATTGATTCAACCGGTGTTATCTCATGGCGCTTCTTTAGTGCTAAGCACGATTATGATTTTGTTGAATGGGATTTCTCTGGCACCAATGAAGAAGAAAATTCCGGCTTAATGGACATTTTAAAAGACCTTGGTAAAGAAGTGTACATTGCTGAGTTTAACCAACTTGGCGCTACCGCTTGTCGTATTCTAGTACCTGATTATTCAGAAGTGTATCCAGTGGAAGATTTGATTTGGGACAATACTAATAAGTCACTTGATTACCGCGAAGACATCTTAAATCTGCATATTTTAGATGAAGAACAATTAACCAGTTTGTTTGACCGTCTAGAAGAAAGCCAACAAGATAATTATATTGATATCAAAACCTTAATTGGTATTGAGTTTGATGAAAATACCGTTTGGGGCCAGCTAACTATTCTTGAGTTGAAAATTCTAATTTGTTTAGCGCTGGGCGCACTGGAAGATGCTATCGAGTTAGTGGGTGAATTTTTACAATACAACGATAATACCGTTGAACGCGGTTTATTCTATCAAGCCATTCATGCTGTGCTTGAAGTTACTATCGATGAAGAAATGGAACTGGAAGACTTTATTGGTAACTTCAATAGAATGTTTGGTGAAGAGAATATGGCCAATGTTGTTGGCTCAGTATTTGGCGAAGTTAGATTCTTTGGTCTAACACCAACGAGCATGAAACTTGAAGGGTTAGATAAACATCAACGTTTGATTGAGAGTTACAAGAAGTTGCATCAAGCGCGTAAGCTTGCTGCAGAAAAATAGTCGAACTCCCTAGTTCTTAGGGCAGGAATAGATAAAGCCAATACTTGCTAACAGGTATTGGCTTTTTTTTACTTTTTTTCATCTAACTCTTTTACTAAATAGATTTTCATTTTGTCATCCTAAATTGAATTAAACTTCACTTACTCGATTTTTATTTATCCTATCAATACACTGCCTATAACCTTTAATTGTCATCATTAATTCAAATTTTATAGGAGTCAATTCATGACCATCATTCGTAAACGTAATAGCGAAAAAGTTAGCAGTATTGTTATTCATAACGATACTGTGTATTTATGTGGGCAAGTAGCCCTTGATGTCACACAAAATATGGCTGAGCAAACCAAGTCAGTTTTCGCACGTATAGATGAACACTTAGCAGAAGCGGGCAGTGATAACTCAAAAATATTATCAGCGCTTATTCATGTTAAAGATAACAAAGATGTTCCTCTTTTTAATGAATTGTGGAACGAATGGTTACCGACAGGTTGTGCTCCAGCACGTTCGTGTGTGCAATCAACTATGGCGCGTGACGTGGTATTAGTTGAAGTAACTATCATTGCTGCATTATAATTTAAGCTAATTCAGTAATAATTTATTGTGTTGAGCTAACAATAAATTGCCAGTTAATGTGTTGTTAGCGCATATATAAACAAAGCCTAAGTTATCCTTACTATAACTTAGGCTTTGTTCGTTTTGCTTGTGTATTTGGTAAACTAGTATTACAGGCAATAAAAAAGCACCTATATAAGGTGCTTTTTTTGTTGAACCGCTTAGGGCTACATATTCGCTTTAGCGAGTTGTGTAGCAAGGGTAATTTGCTTAGCCATTAATTGATTTATGTCTAAATCAACAATTTCTCCATCTAGCACACGCCATTTACCGGCAACCATCACTTTATCGGCTTTGGTAGCACCACAAAGTAAAATGGCTGCAACAGGAGAGCCAGCGCCAGCAAAACGGATTTCATCAAGTTTAAATAGGGCAATATCAGCTTGTTTACCAACAGCAATCTCACCAATATCATCGCGGCCTAAACAGCCAGCTGAACCTTTAGTTGCCCAGTCAAAAGCTTTTTGATGAGTAATTTTACTCGCTCCGTAACGTAAGCGCTGGAGTAATAATGCTTGGCGAACCTCACCAATCATATTAGAGCCGTCGTTTGATGCCGAGCCATCAACACCGAGACCAACGGGGCAACCTGCCGCTTCTAAAGCTAAAGTGGGACATTGGCCTGAAGCTAATAACATATTAGACGAAGGGCAATGACCAATACCAACGCCTGCGCTACCTAAACGGAGAATTTCTTCATCATTAAAATGAATACCATGGGCAAGCCAGGTACGGTTATTTAACCAACCGACACGCTCTAGGTAATCTACTGGGCGAACACCAAACATCTCAATACAGAAAGCAGTTTCATCATGGGTTTCGGCAAGGTGGGTATGTAGTCTTACATCTAAATCGCGGGCTAAGTCACCGGTGGCACGCATTAATTCTTCACTTACCGAAAATGGCGAGCAAGGCGCTAAGGCAATTCGTGTCATCGCTCC
>JALJPA010000015.1:10359-32567 GCA_022969215.1 Colwellia sp.
TGATACGTTTTAACTAAGCGTGCGCTGTCATCGAGAATTTGTGCATCTGTTTGAATAGTCGTTCGCGGGGGTAAGCCGCCTTGATCTTCCCCTAAGCTCATTGAGCCACGTGTAAGGTGTACGCGAATGCCCAATTTCTGAGCTTGTTCAATTTGAATATCAATAGCATTTTCTAAACCATCGGGGAACAAGTAATGATGATCGCTGGCGGTAGTACAGCCAGAAAGCAATAACTCACTTAAAGCAATTTGAGTGGAAGTCGCTATCATTTCGGGTGTTAGTCCTGCCCAAACGGGATAAAGACTTTGCAACCAAGGGAAGAGCTCTTTATTCAACGCAGTTGGAAAAGCGCGGGTTAAGGTTTGATAAAAATGGTGGTGGCTATTAATAAGCCCTGGTATCAATACGTGTTCACGTGCATCAACTATTTCATTTACTGCTTCTACTGGCGCTTGGCCAGCTTGAATTAACTCAACAATAATATCGTCTTGTATGACAATACCACCAGCGTAAGCCGAGTCTAAAGTGTCGAGGGGGGTTTTGATCCAAATACGTTGAGAATTAACCTGCATATACAACTCCAATTCATCAGGTTTAGAAAAAATTAAGCTTATAAAGTTTAGGCTTAATCGATTAAACCCGGATGTAGGAGCCAATAATGCACAAACCGGAAAGGTACAAGATTGGTTGATTTTACCTGTAGTCATAAAATCACGGCAGTTTAATGATCGCCTCCAAATCACTCACTTAATCTAGTTACAACACTAACTACTTAAGTGAAACACAGTCAAACAAAAACTGAGCCTAAAGTCAACTTAACTCGCGGTGACTTCTTTGTTATCTAACGCTAACTCTGGCGCTTTTTTTTCTACTTGTTTTTTCTTTTCTTGTGGCAGGATTATGCTCATTAAAATAGCGGATAAACCGGCAACCGTAACTGAAGAGCTAAAGATACTCTTAAACAGTGGTGAGAAAGTACTGGTTACTTCTGGCACAGCAACAACACCTAAGCCTAAGCCAAAAGATACTGCCATAATAAGTAAATCACGACGGTCAAGATCTGCCGTTGATAAAATACGAATACCCGCAGAGGCCACTGTACCAAACATAACGAGTGTCGCGCCGCCAAGAACAGGTTTAGGTAAGGTTTGTAATACTGCACCTATGATAGGGAATAAACCAAGTAGAATAAATAAACCAGCAATATAGAAAGCAACATAACGACTTGCTACACCCGTAAGCTGAATTACACCGTTATTTTGGCTAAACGTTGACATAGGGAAGCTACCAAAAATTGCCGCTAGACCAGAGTTAACACCGTCACCTAAAACACCGCCTTTAATACGCTTGATGTAAAGTGGACCTTGAGTAGGCTCTTTTGACACCATAGAGTTTGCGGTTAAATCACCGGTCGTTTCAATTGCCGTTACCATAGAAATAATAGCGACTGGGATAAATGCAGCTAAGTCAAAATTAAAACCATATTTAAAAGGCATAGGGATAGCAATGATAGCGACTTCAGGGATGTCAAAAGTAACCATGCCCATAAAATACGCGGTAATGTAACCCACAACCATACCAATCATAATACCTGAAAGACGTAATACTTGGTTGCTTGAGCGGTTAATCATGATGATGGTGGCAAGTGTGACAGCGCCAACAATAAGGTATCTAGAAGCACCGATGTCTGGATTACCAAAACCACCAGCAATATCAGTCATGCCCACTTTGATTAACGATAAACCAATGGTAGTAATAACAATGCCAGTGACAACAGGGGTGATAACATGTTGCAGCTTATGAATTATTCGGCTTAAGAATATTTCAACAAAAGCGGCGAAAAAACACACACCGAATATCATTGCTAAGATATCTTCTGAGCTACCGCCTCTACTCTTTACAATAAAACCTGCGGCTAGAACAGCGCTTAAAAAAGCAAAACTTGTTCCTTGCACACATAATAAACCAGAGCCTATTGGCCCAATACGTTTTGCTTGAATAAAGGTTCCGACACCTGAAACAAACAAGGCCATAGATATTAAATGGGGTAACTCATTACCTAACCCCAAGACCCCGCCAATAATCAATGCGGGAGTGATTATGCCAACAAAGCTTGCCAATATATGCTGAAAAGCTGCAAATAAGGCTTTTAGAGGCTCTGGGCGATCATTTAGTCCGTATAACAAGTCACTACTCTTATCCGATGTACTCATATTTACCTCGACTCTCTTATTGTAATTGTAATTTTAGTTTTTATTTTATCTAAAGCTTATATTCCTATTTTGCTGGCCAAATACTACAGTTTTTTAGCTGTCAAAATAGTCAGCTTCAATTCCAATGTAATGAGGTATTTTTGAGCTGTCTATAATTTGATCTTCCATAATGTGAAACTGTTAACTTGAAGAGTTAATAAAAAATTAAGGAATAAAAAGTAAATAAAAGCTTAGGAGACAAATGAAAATCTTGAATTTAAAGTAAGAAAAGAGCTGCTTTAAACGTGTGTAGGGCAACAAGTATTAGTAATGCTAAAGAACAATAGACAGAGCATTACTTTTAGTACGCCTTTAGCTAATAGCTGCTTATAGCATCAGGTAAATAAAGCACTAAAGAAGAGAGTATGTGTTGCGAAATGACTAAGGCTTTAGCTCTAGACGCTGTAGCTCGGCTATTCATCCCTGCCTAATGTTGAGTGAATTGTAGTGACATAGTTAACACTGGCAGTGCCCGTTATTTCTACAGTATCTTTGAATTAATGGAATTCAATAATAGTTCTAGCTCTTGAATCTAAAGATAAATAAAGTTATACCCTGTAGTTGAAATATTTATAAATTCAAATCGCTGGGAGATTTGCCATGAGTGAAGAAGTCAAGATAGGCTTTAGAGATCGAATTTTAATGAATGTGCCACTTAAGCAAAAGATGTTATTGGCTTTTTATGGCAGTTTAGCCGCTTTACTGGTTCAAATTTATCTAGTTTGGGGAGCTACTCAAGATAATCAACAAATTATGCTTAACGAAGAATTGCAACGAGCAGTGCAATTAACGCAAGCGATTCAAGACAAAGCTGCTTTATCTTTTACTGATTTACAATCAGTGGTAAGTCAAAACTCGACAGAGTTTATTTCGGTGTCGTTATCTCAAGGCAATGTAAATGTAGGTAATAACCAGCTCAGCCAATATCTAACCAGTGAAAGTGTCACAGTAAAGGTTAGTTTATCAAATGAGGACGGCCTACTGCTGCAACAGTTATTTGAAGCGACATTAATAAACTCGGCCATTTTTATCGTCATTATTTTTTTACTCGCAACGAGCGTTAGCGCAAATTTATTACCACTCATTGACTATATCATCGAGGTGATGAAAGTTATCGCTGCTGGTCGTCTTGACCGAAAAGTTGGCTTTTCTGGTGATGACGAATTTGGTCAGCTTGGTGGCGCAATTGATGGCACCATTGGCAATATCCGAAATTTAATTGCTTTAATATCCAAGTCGGCGACAACATTGGACCAGTCAACTAGACATATTGAAGAGCAATCCGGCAACGCGTTGCACTCAGTAGGAGAGCAGCACAAACAAATAGATATGGTCGCTACGGCAACAGCAGAGCTAACCGCGACCATACAAGAAGTGGCTAACAATTCAAGTAATGCCGATGCGCTAACATCTGAATCACAAAATCAAGCGCAACAAGCAAAAGTGAGAATAGAGCAAACAATTAAGTCGATGGAGTCTTTGTCTGAAAGTGTCAATAATGCTTCAGGGGCAGTTAAAAACTTAGAGATAAACTCAGAAAAAATAGGCTCTGTGGTTGCAGTGATTGAAGGGGTTTCTCAGCAAACTAATTTACTTGCCTTAAATGCTGCCATTGAAGCGGCAAGAGCCGGAGAGCAAGGCCGAGGTTTCGCGGTTGTTGCCGATGAAGTACGACAACTTGCCCAAAGAACTCAGCAAGCCACCGTTGAAATACAAGGCATGGTAGAAGAGCTACAATTAGGTTCATCAAAGGTTTCGCAATATATGGAAAGTAGTGTCACATTTGCCGAAGAGGGGGTTGGGAAAGTCAATGCTTTTGCAGAAGATATTGATCTAATCGTAGAAAATATCAGCAGTATGACTGACATGAATGAATTAATCTCACGTTCATTACAAGAGCAGAGTCAAGTAACTGAATCTATTAATGAAAGTATTCATACTATTCGTGATATTTCTACTCAAAGTTTAGAGCAAATTAAAACCACCTTAGCCGGAAATGAACATGTATCAGAGACCGCTCAGGAATTAAACTTAGCGTTAAAAAATTACCAAACCTAAGATCTTTTGAGGAAAGTGTCGACATTCACAGATCTTGAGGAGAACCTTAATGACTACAATCTATCACGCGGTGTGCAATGGCAGGCGGTAGCTTATAACCCGAAAGGCGATTTATTACATACTTCTCTGGTTCGTAAAATATTATTACGCATGATGAGCGGGATAAAATATGTCTATTCTATGAAGTAAAGTGACAAGGATGCTGAGATAGCGAGTTTTTAAAGTAGCACATTACAGACAATAAAAAAGCACCATAATAATGGTGCTTTTTCGTTGCTATATTTATGTCACACAAATCGTGCTGCAAAGATAGGCTTCGTGAGTCTCGGCTGCCTAAACTAATTTAGGCGTTGCTGCGTAGAGCACAAAAAAGACACCTCATTTTCTAACACTTCATAACTACTCCACTATCACTAAAACACTCAAATTAACTAGACTTTGACTGGTTTGAAAGTTCAATAATCGAACTTTGAGATGATTTCAATAAATAAAATGGCACACTGCTGTAGGTTTTGGTTGGTCTTCTAGCTTTAACGTTAGACAATAAAAATTATGACAATTTAATCTTCACTTTGACCACTGAGATAACCACTTCCTTAACAAAAAAACGACCTCAGAAGAGAATTTTTTGGATACGAAGAGCGGACGATATGTCACTTTTACTGGGGTCTGGATACCCTAATGGATAATTAAACAATCACTTATGACGTTGTAAAATGCCGTTACCCCCCTTAATCACTTCACAATATTAAACCCAAATCACTCAGCATTAGAAACTGAAGGGAGGGGAGAGTAATCGATTAAATTGGTGATTAATAAATAATAGACAATAAAAAGCATAGATATCATTAAAGTGTTCTCTAGAGAACATAACCATAATTAACACTTTGCTACACTTGCTGGCCTTTATTTTACAAGTATTGGTAAAGCTTACACTAGGGTAAATAATTGATTTTAATGATAAGCAATAAGGTAACTGGTTGTTTTATCTCGTGTGTTTAGTGGGCGATTAAAGCAAGAGGGTTAAAGAGAGTGTTAAAACGGAAGTATAATATCAACGGGCATGCATTTAAGAGAATTTTGAAATTAAACCATATTCAACCATCAGTTTTTGCTTTTCAGGCCAAAATCGAACTAAGCAAAGTTAAAAACACACTTGAGTCGAAAGACTCCGTTCCTAAAGATTATCTTAATAAACTTGAAGAGTTATTTCATGTTAGCAATAAGAGTTAGCTGCATTGGAATAAGTTGCTATCAATTACTACCATTAAGCTGCTCTCATTATTATAAGATTTTTTAATGATATATTTTCACAAAGATTTTTTGTCACCAGCCATCGAAAATAAATTTCCCTCAAACACAGCGCTTTGGAAAAGTGGAATTTATGTATTCACGATAGGGGTTCTTTACTTCCTCAGTGTAAAATTTTCAACCTTATTTTTTACCATCCCAAACCTGAATATAAGTGCATTTTGGCCTCCTAATGCAATATTTGTAGCATTTCTGCTAGCGAGCCCTAAACCTTTATGGAAATACATCTTTTTAGTTGTATTTTTAGCAAATTATTTGGGAAATATCCTTTCAGGTACTGGTATATCATTGAGCATTGGCTTTGCTGTAGCTAATATCATTGAAGGAGGGACAATTGCTTATTTTATGTGTAAGTGGAATAAGCCAAATGTAGTTTTTATTAGCTTTAAAAATTTCTATTATTTTATATTAATCATACTGACAGGTAGCTTTTTAGGTGCAAGTGCTGGAGCGGTTAACCTTTCACTATCATATGGTTTCGAGCAATTTTGGAGTGTTTTTAGAGGCTGGTTTTCAGCTGATGTACTTGGAAATATTTTGATGCTCACTGTTATTTTGTCACTAAATGATAAAAAAGTTTTGCATAAGAAAATGACGTCAGAACATATGTTAGGCGCAGTAGCACTATTAGTTGCATCGTTAGCTTTATCAATACTCATCTATTCTCAAGAGGGTAAAAATAACATAATCCCACTTAATTATATGGTCTTTCCATTAGTCATCTGGGCTGCGATACAGTTTAAAGTTAAAGGGGCAGCTCTTGTTACCCTTCTAATCATATTTATAGCGCATTGGTATACCATGCATGGGCAAGGTCCATTCAACGTATACGGTATCACCATTCAAGAACATATCTTCTGGTTACAATGTTATTGTGCTGTTTTGTTCCTTACTGCCATATCTTTAGCTTTGCTTGTTTCCGAGCGGTATAAAGTGAACAAAAGTTTGAATGTAAATAAAATGTTAGTTGACGAATCGTCTAAGGGCATAATTGTTTGTCAACTTGATATTCCAGATAATAAACATTCTTTTCGTATTATAGCCATTAATGATGCCGCCGAAAATTTAGAATCTAATTGCGCCTACACCATGTTAGGGAAGGACTTGAACGATGTACTTGATAATACGTTTGATGATGCGTTGATTAATATATTTCAAACATGGGTTAAAGAGGGTGAAGGGCGGTTGAGACATGCTGACTTTACCCTTGAAAGTGAAGCAGATACAAGTAAAAGTATATTCAAATGTGATGCTAAGTATCTAGGAGAAAGTTGTATTGGCATTTTTTATGAAGATATAACCGAAGCATTACAAGAAGAAGAGCACCGTAGGCAATCAACTAAAATGGAAGCATTAGGTACACTAGCTGGCGGTGTCGCTCATGACTTTAATAATATATTAGGGTTGATCATGGGCTACTCAGATCTAGGGAAGGAGAACTATCCACAAAACAGTAAAGAGTTACATTACTTTGATGAAATATCCTTAGCTGGAAATAGAGGGGCAAACTTAGTAAAAAAAATTCTCACTTTTAGTAGAATGGAACCCGTAACATTGAAGCCCATCAGCTTAGCAAAAGCGCTAAATGAGTCACTTGATATGATTAGACCCTCTATAGCCACTAACATTAAAATTCAACGAAATATATCTGAAGATGAAGATTATGTAATGGCAGATGAAACGGATATATATCAAATCGTGTTAAACCTATGCATAAATGCAAGCCATGCGTTTGAGCAAGATGGGGGAGTCATAAATATTCGTCTAAATAAAGTGCTACTAGATGAGGGACTAGGAAGAACGCAACAAATAAATGATAAACCATACTTAAGGTTGGATATTAGTGATAATGGCTGTGGTATGCCTGATGACGTGGTGAAAAAAGTATTTGATCCTTTTTTCACCACTAAAAAGCAGGGTAAAGGCACTGGTCTTGGTCTATCAATGATTTACGGGATCATTAAGAACTATCAAGGTGAAATAACGTTAAAAAGCGAAGTCGGAAGGGGAACTACGTTTTCTATAGTACTTCCGACAACTGAATACAATGAACCTGCATCACTTAATAAAGCAGCTGTATCTCATAATGGTTATGGTCATTTGTTAATTGTTGATGATGAACCATCGTTAGCCAATTTATATAAAAATTTTTTAACAAGCGAAGGCTATAAAATAACAACGTGTAAAGATGGCTTAGAAGCACTGAATTTATTCAAAATGTGCCCTGAAAAATATAGCTTAGTATTTACTGACCAAGAAATGCCGAACATGACCGGCAAGCAGTTAAGCACAGAGCTACTGAAAATTAAAAGTAATATCCCTATTGTCATGGCTACAGGTTTTAGTGACGCTAGCTTTGAAAAAGAAGTGATGGATATAGGCATTCAAAAATATTTCCTAAAGCCGCTTGATTTGAACTTACTCAATCAAACTATCATTGAACTCTTATTACCTAAAAACTAGCAATTAATCGTGATTTTAAAATGAAGTATAGGCAGAATTTTTTCATTTACAGCTGAAGTTCGTAGTTGCCATTATATTTTCAATATTAACTAATATGTTAAGTTATATGTCAATTTAGAAATTCAAGCTACACTATTTTTTATATACATTTTGTCATAGGACATAATGGGTGAGAAATAAAATAACCGCTAATGATATTGTTTGGCCGTGTGAGTTAAGTGCATCATTGAAGAAAAATTTACTTTCTATCGCAAGTCTTAAACATGAGATAACACCTTTAGGTGGGTCACCGAAACACCCCTTTAGTGACGATATTTGTTATCTTTTTGAGGGCGTTGCGGTACTTTGTACCTCTACACTAAATCCTTCGACTACCGTAGGCGGAGTCATAGGGCCGAAAGACTGGTTTGGTGTTGGTGGAATAGATGAGTCATCACGTCCTATTTATACTACCGAGGAGGTTGTTCCTGTTGTGTTAATGGCCTTTCCTAACAAGTTATTATTAAAGCTGGCTGAACAAGACAGTGAAGTGTTCAAATTTTTATTTTACATTGCTCAGAAATTACTAAAAAAATGGACGCAAGCAGCAGCGACTGTGATTCACGATAAAGAAATGCGTATTGTTTATTATCTGTTGGAGTTGCGCGTGCTACACCCTAAAAAAGGTGATGTAATACCCAGTATTAAAATTTCTCAACAACAACTATCTTTCTTATCTGGTATATCTCGACCTCGGGTTAATGAAGTACTAAAAGCGTTAGAAGTTGCCGAAGAAATTGAAATAGCTCGCGGCAGCTTACGCATAATTAACTTGCCAAAGCTTGCTGCTCGCTTAAACAATGTTAACGTTAGTATGCGTGATCCTCGAGAATTCATTAGTTAATATCAATCAGGCTATTTTTTTAGCATCAATTTATTCAACTGTTTCAATTAATTTTTTTTCTAATTGATTAATGTTGAATGGCTTTCTCAAATAATTTATAAAACCTACTTCTTAACACTTTTATTTTGTTCCACTTACTGAATCAGCAGTAATGGCAATTACTAATGGTTTTTTTTCAAGCTACTACTCATTATTATTTTTACATATATTAGAGCAACATCAATGACCAGCGAAGTTCTTAACACTTGAATAACTGAAAGTGATATACGTCCAAACATGTCCAAAGAGCTTGAAGTTATGTGTAGATTACGTCTTCATGGCATTAATCTTTCGATTGATGATTTTGGCACTGGCTTTTATTCTTTGTCGCAGCTTTTTTTTAGCCCTTTTACCGAGTTAAAAGTTGACTTGTCATTTGTTCAAAAAATGCTGACAGATAGTAAAAGCTACGCGGCGGTTAAAGCGTCACTGCAACTAGCTCGATACTTAGAATTTAAAACTGTTGTTGAAGGTGTTGAAACTCAAGCTGAATCAAGTGCAATAAAAGTACTAGGCTGTGATCTTTTTCAAGGTTGGTTTTGTGCTCTTGCTTTAGTGGAAAGTGAATTTTTAAGCTGGTGTCAAAAGCATAATAAAAAGTCTACTCATGAAAAACGATTTTCATGAATTAATAATTGCAGCCATTTGTGGTGGAGTATTGGGTGTCCCATTTGGTGAAAAATTTAACTTTACTTATCTTTAAAAATATTTAATTGCTAGGTAAAGGATGAATAAAAGTAATTATTCATCCTTTACCTACATTCCTGTATAATCCGCGCATTAAACAACTGCCTTAGCAAGTCCCCTGAATTTGCAATAAAGGCAGTTAAATCACCATTTATGACGCTTTAACCAATTGGTTTGAGCTAGTTAGAGCAGCAGAGCAATATATGACCGTAGAACAATTCGACCCAAACACAAGTAATTCAGCCCAAAGCCAAACAACCACGTTAGACATTCCATCTAAAATGATTGAAGAGCAACATCAAGCTGCTGTTACTGCCAATAAAGACTCAAATCGCGCTGCAAAGATAGGCTTCGTAAGTCTCGGCTGCCTAAACTAATTCAACCGTTGCTTTGTAGCGCAAAATCCTTTCCTCATATTTCAATAAACTCTCAATCTCCAACGTTACTACTTTCAAGTAAATAATCATCAAATAATAAAACACTTAAGCTCTTCTAATCCATACAAATAAAAACTAAACTGGTTCTATAATTAAGGACAAAGAAGTAACTTATGGAAAATAAAAAAATAGCAGTCTTAATCGACTCTGATAACACTCCACACTCTAAGCTCCCGCTAATAATTGAAGAACTATCTGGCTTTGGTCAAATTGTCGTAAAGCGAGCTTACGGTGACTTTTCAAGTGATTACCTTAAGAACTGGAAAAATCCATTAAATGAATTAGCTATTCAACCCCGACAACAGTTTGCATATACCACCGGCAAAAACTCTACTGACTCGATAATGATTATTGATGCTATGGACTTGCTTTACACTGAGAGATTCGATGCTTTTGCTTTAGTATCAAGCGATAGTGATTTCACGAGCCTTGCAACAAGGTTGAGGGAGTCAGAATTACAAGTTATTGGAGTGGGTAAAACAACAACGCCAATATCATTTAAGAATGCTTGTGATGACTTTGTCGCTATTGAAAACCTTGGGAAAACTGATGACGAACCAGAAGTAGAATTTACGCAATCACAATTAGTAGAACGCGAGCTTTGGCAATTAATGCATCAAGCTTGGCAGCAATACCGTGATGATTCTGGTTGGGCTAAATTAGGTGAAATTGGGAAATACCTTAAACGTATTAAATCTGACTTTGATACGAGAAATTACGGGCTAAAAAAACTCTCTGACTTTTTCGATAAGCATTCAGATAGGTACGAGACAAGAGCAGCTAAAGGTAATGGTTTGGAAGTTAAGCTAATAACAAAAGCAGATAAAAAATAATAAATATATTAGGATATAAATAAATTACATAACATTATTTAGAATGGCATCTTCAATGAAAATTACTTGCCGTTCCTTGCGTATAAGCAACGATTATTGAAATAGTCGTTGCTGTAAAAGGCAAATTATTAACAGACCCGATAAAGATTTTATTAAATGTTTATTTCTAACTTTGGCAAAAAATGCTTAATCAAAGATAAATGAAGACTTATCCTAGTACCGATTAAAACACCAGGTTTACCATTTTTTTCACGTTTCTGCTCGATAGTAATAGCAGAAAGGAGTTGCTTTGGCTTTTGACTTTCGTTATGTGAAGTCATAGCATTTATGCCTTCGACCTTCATTATCGCTCCGCCACTAATCCCTTTAGGTGAAGGAGATGTTTGCCATCCAACGCCATTAAATACTTGGTCTTCCCATGCCAAACCAAGATGAGTATCTTTATTAAGGCTTAGTGATGAATACACATCTTGTCCGTACTCTGTTGAAGGGAAGCACTCCCTCTTGCCATTAGCTTTATTGCCATCAGTATTTGATACTTTTACCCTGAATCCTGCCGCCATATAAATAGAATATGAAGGAGAGCTCTCTGAGACATCTAAATCATCAACAGTGATGGCTATTTTTTTTATTTTATCGGTTAATCCTCCCTGAATATGAAATACAGAAGCATCCAAGGGGTCGTCAGCATGAGTTCCTGACGGCCCTCTCTTTGTGCTAAATCTTTCACCACTTAGAGGTGTCAACTTTTCCATGCCACCTGCGCCAACAAGTAATGCATGACTTCCAATAACGTCGAATACATGAGATGCGGAAAAAGCAAAGTACTCCCCATCAATATAGACAATTACACAACTTCCAATTTGTTCAGGTTTTGTTTTTCTCTTAAGTGGAAATAAAACAGGTAAGACTGCACTTTCAACAGTTTGCTTAACTTCCAGAGCTTTACGCATTTGCGTGCTGAATAAATTCATTGCGAACTTTACTCTGGGATCTTTTAGGTTGATTTTTGGTTTCATATTAATAATTGTAAAAATTCAAAATTTAACAATGTTTGTTAAATTACTTTTAATTTTATCTGCTGCTTTTATTATTGTTTCTTCAATTCTACTGCTAACTGGCGGATAAATAAATGATTTATTAATACCAAATTCACAATTTAACCAGTTTAGAATACCATCCTTAAGCTCACTTTTAATAATAAAAGCTTGTCTTCCAAAATGGTCAGTGCTGCTTGAAGAGCAATACA
The DNA here is from genome assembly GCA_022969215.1 of Colwellia sp. GTDB lineage: Bacteria > Pseudomonadota > Gammaproteobacteria > Enterobacterales > Alteromonadaceae > Colwellia. The sequence continues at coordinate 22,572 of JALJPA010000015.1, forward strand.
TATTCAAGTCAAATGGGTGGTCTTGGCCATTATATACGAAAGCACCAGACTGATTTTGTATTCGGGCATTAATCTCTACATCTAATTGATTGATAATTGGTGTAATAAGGTCTGATGAATTTTGCTGTATTTCGGTACCATGCTTTATAGCAACTTCATTTATTTCCCCTGTACTCATTATGCTTCCATCATCATTACACACTCTATATTGACCGTTTATGAGCATGTATGCACTAATGTCAACATGCTCATAAATATCAGTCATGTATATAACTGCATCTTTCTCATAGTCTCTTGAACACGCAAAATACAATGCTATTTTAGGGTCTGTAGTAAAGTCGATTAGGTTTGTTGGAAGTCCATAATGTTGTGCTAAATACATCAATGAATTCAATGATAAATTAGATATCCCAGAACTTTCAAGCTCAGATTTTAGGCTGTCTATAACACTAAATGAATTAGCAATATATTGCTCAGGTAATATTGGTAATGATATTTTTGTCTTAAAGCAAATACTCCTTTCTTCCCATTTTCCTGTAAAGTTATCGCAAAAATACCTGTAAAAAGTTGAAATGCATATATGTTCTTTATTTGACATTCCTCTATAAAATAAAGGCCTGTTAGTTGATTTCATTACCGGTGCACTTAATTGCTTTTTTATTTCATCTAAGGACGTTAGCTCTTTTTCGTACCAAGCTCTGTGAGGGAAAGTTGGATATGGCATATTTGATGTAAGGATATTAGCTCTAAAGTATTGTTATATTAGCAAGTCTTAGTAACTCACGACAACTACATATCACCATTCTGTTTCAAGCTATAAAAATCACTCTCGCCAATGATTACATGGTCAAGAACTTCTATGCCAAGTAGCTTTCCACATTCAATAACTTTGTTAGTAAAGGCTATATCAGCAGTACTTGGAGAGCATCCTCCTGACGGGTGATTATGGGCGAGAACCACACAAGGTGCGTTAATAATTACGGCAGTGCGTAATACTTCAACGGGTCGTAACTGCACACTATTAACAGTGCCAATGGCAACAACCTCGTAATTCATTATGCCGTGTTGATTGTTAAGATTAATAACAATGAATCGTTCCTTTGCTTCAAATTTAAGAAAATTAAAGACTTTGTAGACTAACTCTGGCGAAGTCATTTTCTTGCCAGTTAAGTCACAGTCAATCTCAGTGAATATATAGTTCACTGAAATTTCACGTAATATTGCCATTATGGCAAATCCTTTTTATTACCGTGGCAGCTTGGACAAATTGAAGCTCCTTTACATTTTGAGGATGAACAACTCACTAAGGTACATCTGCAACATTTTTTCAAAAAACTCCATGTTGAGCATCTTGGACATGAACCTAATAAACTCATGACTTTGTACCTACACGTTTAATTGCCATTAGCTTTGAATCAAACTCTCCAGCCTTAACTGCCGCTATTACAGTGTCATAGACGCTCGTTAGCGCCGCCGAATCCTCAACGCTTATCGCATATAAGCCTTTTGCTAGTTCAAGTGATTTTGAGCCGTATTTGATTGTTGTAAAGTATTGCGAGTCCATTTTATAAAACCACGGCTTTATCTGTTTTGGTACACGAACTTTGTTTTTAATACCTGTCTCTGGGTCGACAACATACTTAAACTTAAACGCTTTGAATTCAGAGTTTTCTACAAGGCACTGCGCCATTTCGCGCTGTACTTCTAACTTAGCGATAAGTTTATTTTGTCGCTGAATGAGTGGGTCAGTAGGGTGCTTGAGTGGCGCTTCGGTAATATTCAGTTTACTTAAAAGTGATTTAGTCATAATTGACTCCTGTTAGTTACTTTTAAGCAAATGTAATGTCGGTTCGGGAGGAAGGACAACCGATTTAATTACAACTTTGAACAATGTAGAAGTTGAAAATAAAGCACAGTTAGTAGATTATTGGTTAATAGTTTTATAATTTCACATCACAAGAATAGTTATTTGTTATGGATAAAAAAGAATACATAATCAGGCAGTTAGGAAGAACTAAAAACAAGCGTTATGAGGCTTATGTTGTTAGCCGTATTATTCACTTAGTTAATGACTTCACTATAAAGTTTGTAACTCAACAGTATGTGTCTCGTCCAGAGGGTAGAGCTTTAACTGACTTGTTTTTTCCTCAATTTGATTTACACATTGAAGTTGACGAAGGGCAGCATTTCACTGAACATCACATTAGAGCTGACAAGGTGCGTGAAGCTGACATTATTAATGCGACTGGTCATGAAATCATTCGCGTAAATGCCACTTTAAGTATTGAAGAAATAAACGAGCAGATTGAAAATGTTGTAAGTAAAATAAAAACCTTAAGGTGTGCTGATACTTTCATACCTTGGAATATAGATATTGAATTCAAGGCTCAAACTTATATCGACCGTGGATACATAGACATAGCTGATGATGTTGCATTCAAAACAATAAAAGATGCCTGTAATTGCTTCGGCCACAATTATAACGGATATCAAAGAGCCGGCGCATCACATCCTGATGATGAAATAATGCTCTGGTTCCCTAAGTTATTTCCAAACGGCAAGTGGAAAAATGAAATATCAGCTGATGAGAAAACTATAGTTGAACGAAATGAGGATGACGCCAAAGCAACCGAACATGTTACATCTCACTTAAGAAATAAAGATAAGCACAAACATAAAAGAATTGTCTTTGCAAAGGTCAAAGGTAATCTAGGCGATACCCTTTATCGTTTTAGAGGGCTATACGAATTAGATACTAAAAATAGTAATCCAGTAAAAGGACTGATCTGGCTAAAGATCTCTGACCGAGTTAAAACATATAAAAATGATTTATAAAGCCATTAACTACGACACCTCTCTTTTATTTCAGATAAAACCTTATTTGATAAGGTAATCAGGCAATCTTTAGCTCTGTAAGATGCGATATCTGTAGGTTCTTTACTGTGTAAAACAAGCTCAGAAAGTTTCAAATGCAAAACCATCAAAGATTCAACACTTGGCTTTTTGTTAGTTGCTTTAATATGGCTCATATAGCTTGGTGATTTCCCCAGAAAATCACGACTAAATGCATACTGAGACTTGCATAACTTTACTACCTTCAATTCCTTAAACACACTATCAAGTTCGCTCATAACTCACCCCCTAAAATAACAATGACTTTTGCTAATGATAAACAAGGGTGGCTTGCCCCTTGTGTCACTGTATTTACCAAATCAGTTGATAAATTAGCGAAAAAATGAATTAAGGCAACGGACTGTAAAAATGAAATCGTCAGGTGTCTTTGGTGATATTTCAATTTTTAAAAAAACAGGCTGGTTGTGACGGTTTTTCGCTACGTTTCTAGCGATTTACATAAATACAAGTAGCAAGTTATACCTAGGGTTTTATATAAAAATTACAGTTTTTACGGGGATTTTTTCAAAATCACCTAAATAGAATTAGGAAAAAATAACACTGCAAAAAACACGGAGGTTTATATGCAGAAAATAGACAAGGAAAAGTTAGCTCAACTCGTTAGCCACTACGCACTCAAAAGCCCATTAAAAGCCAAAATAATTAATTATATTGGCAATGCTCAGGCTGATTTTAATTACTTTTCGACAATGACCTATAAAGAAAATATAAAAAGAGATGAAGACTTATTAAAGCACGGGCGGTATTTCGCTAATCACTTTAATACTGCAATGGGTCATAAGGGGTTCTATAAGCGCGTAATGCACGATGTAACAGCGCAAGCACCACTGATTAGTATTGTAGAAGGAGATGGCTTTATTACGCGGTTTCATTACCACTTTATATTACACAAGCCTGATAATGTATCACACGATGAATTTGCAACGAGAGTAAAGTGGTGCTGGTATAAAGCTACGGATAAAATGGGCAGTATGCTTATTAGTGACTTTAAGCCAATTTATGACTCAGCAGGGCTTATTAATTATTTAACAAAAGAGGTAACAACAAACGATATTGACGCACTAAATCTTAGTGCAACGCATATTTACTAAGACTGGCTAATTAGCGAGGGAGTGACTGCGATAATAGCAGCACTTTTTAGTAAATGTGACTAACAAGGCTATTTAAACAATGGCCTTGTTCTTTGTTGTACCTAAAATAAAGTAACAACACAATAAAGCCATTCATTCAAAAATAACTCAATAGACCATTCACATTAAAGCAATTCAATACAAAGTCACTCAAAGGCAAAGCAACACATACAAACAAGACAACAGACAAGTAATCCACAAACAAAGCTTCATTTCGAACTCACTACTACAGCAACAAATTAAAACTAACAGGACGCTCTGGCATAGTGCAATTAAAAACTATAGCAAAGCGTTATTGACCCTAACAAAATAAAAAACAAATCACTTATGTAAACATCAGTCACTAATAGATTTAGCCACTGGCTACGCACTAACAGCACTACTAACAACTAAGCATCTTCGGGTGCTTTTTTTATGTCTAAAATAAACTGATGATTGAGATAAAAAATCTGGCGGTTTATTTGTATATTTTTCATCGGCTTGCTCATTAAATGAACTACAAGTTGAAAGGTAGACTTGAAATTATAATATTAAACATTACATCTGTTACTAAGCAGCAAGCAAAACAGTCTCTATTTAACACCACACATTCCGTTAAATATGCTTTATATGCAACACAACAACACATACACAACTATGTTGCTGCGATATGCCTAACTAATTCACTTAGTTGGGGTTGTTGAACTGTATATAGGAAATAGCATATGTCTATATTATCCGATATAAAAGCCGTCAATGTTGACGCAATAGGTGTCTCTGACATCAAACCGAGTCGTTATGAGCGTGACGACTTACACAGCGCTAAAGTCAAAGTTGTTGAAAAGTTACATCGTAGCAAGAAGTTTGCTGAGAATAACTTTAAGGCTGATGACGAAGAAAGTAACGATACTTGCTTTTACGAAGTGCCACAGAGAAATGGTTATTTTGTTGGGGTTAAGTATGGTAATAGATGGGTCAAAAATGTTTTTGGTGAAAAGAAAAACAAATATGGTCCATTGTCTAAAGAGCAACTAATTACTGTTATTGATTTACTTGCTAAAGGCGTTGAAGAAAACGAATTTGACGAGCAAATAAAAGCAGCGATGATACGCTAATCTAATAGGCACTGTTCGCAGTGCCTATTTAATGCCTTAAATTAAACAAGTTCAACCGCAGCCGCTAACATATTGTCATTTACGTCAATATAACGCTGGGTTGTACTCAAGTGCTGATGCCCTGCGAGGGTCATTAGCACTTTTGCTGAAACACCTTTGTGTGCCAGGTTCGTAATAAACGAACGACGACCAGAGTGCGAACTGCAATCTTCAAGTCCTGCCGCTTTATATAGCCGACCAAACAACTGACATAGCGCATTCGGTTTAAATTGTCCTTTCTGAGAAGCAACTAAAGGCAAGTGCCGTTTGCTCAAATTAATCTCATCGCCATACTTTGCTAACAGCAACGATAACGTTTTACTAATAACAATGGTACGAGAATGACCTTTAGATTTATCAGCAGATAAAAAGATGAACTGCTTCACAGTGCCATCCTCAAAATACACATCACTTATCAACAAGCAACTAATCTCCTTAACCCGAAGACCTGCGTAATATGAAAGTGAAATAGCCAAACAATTTCTAATGGCATGTTTACCACTGGCACCAGTTACCGCTAACACTCGCTTCAATTCAATTTTACTTAATACTTGTGCTTGCTTCATAACGACCTAATAAATATAACAAAATGTTGTAATAAGTATAAAGTCTTATCCAAAACCAGAGTTACCGAAAAGACAAAAGCAATGAGCCTAATGAACTCAACGACTTAGACAGAAATATAACTTAATATGTATTTCGTTATATTTTTAACAACATATACTCGCCTGATAAATAGTAATAACAAACTACAAAGGTAGGAGAGGTTATGCACGTTGTGAAATTATCATTAGACGAGCTATTAGAATTGATAGAATTAGAAAGCTTGCCTGACGCACCAACAGAAGAAGTAATGTACATAACTTACTTAAATAAAAAGTTAGAAACTATTTTAACTTACGAAGACTAAAAATTTTAATGTCTACTTTCTAAAACTGCCGCGGTAGAGTAGCTGTTGAATGAATGCTATCAGTAAAGGTAGCTTAAATGGCGCGCCATATTTTTTAATCACAGCCTATAGGTTTCAATTATTGAAAATCTGGTTCGGATTAAAGATCTGAATCATTAATGTTTTTGTAATCATCAGTTAGTAAACTTCTCTATTAAATGAATTTATATGTTATTAATTTTTTAATAACTATATGATAGATATATTAATAACCATATTGAGAAAATCACTAATGCGTAACTCTATATTTTGGATTGTAGGGGGGTTGTTTAGCTTATTTGTTATCGTAATTATATATCGTTTTGAGCTGGTTTTTTACTCAAGTTTAAATAACTGGTATGAAATGTCCGGCATAGTGACCGCAGGTGTTACTGTCTTGTTACTTATTACTACATTAATAATTATTCGTGAAGCTATGGAGAGTAATTCTGCATTAAAAGAAAGTAACGAGAAGTTAGAAAATGCCAATAAAGAGATGAGAGATAGTAATATAAAAGTACTTTTTAATGCTACATTTCATCCTTTACTTTCTCAGCATAATTTAATTTTAAATGAATTTAGACAAACATCAAAAAGTATTGATTTTGATGTTAACGTAGTAATTAGTAACTTCTATATAGGCTGCTTTATTGAAGATACATTCAAACAAGGTACTGTTAATGATTACTTTAGAGTTCTTTACCAAATATTAAATATAATTAAAAAGTCGGAATTAAATTCTAACGAGCAAAAATCATATAGCAACATGTTACGTGCATTTATAGATAATAAAACTCTTTATTATGTCGCCTTGAATGCAAGCCAAAAGCTCAATAACGAGTTTATATACCCAGAATATGTTGCATTAATAGAACACTTTCAGTTCTTAGAGCACCTAAACATAAAATCAATCATTAAGAATGGTATTGAACATCCTTATTTAGATATGACGGTCTTTATAGGTAACTTCAAGAAAAATGCTTATGGTGACAAGGTAAATGTTACGGTATTTATTGACGAGTGCATTAAAATGATTAAGGCTGACTCTGCAGATCTTTTTCGTTATATGAAAGAAATAATCCAAAATTATAGAGCTGTAAAAAATAATCCTTTAGGTAATATAAACTTAGTAAATGATACAAGTCTTCATAGCGATTACTTGATACTTCAAAATTTAAAAAAAATAACAAGTGAGACACTTGATGAAGAAAGGACATACTCTGACTTTTGTAGTATTTATCATGCGCATATAGCAAAGGATTTGTACGCTGAGGATTTTAATAACTTTAATGATTTTGAAGAGAAGTATAATCTTCATTATAAAGGAATACTCGACTCAATTGAGGCTAAGTGTCTAGATGTGCGGGATTCTTTAGAGCGGTTTAAACATCACAGAGAAGACCGAAAAAAATTAAGAAGTGAACGGAAACTGTTTTTAGCAATTCAAACTAACCATCAGCACTAAATGTTTATATTATTCATTATGACAATTGAACGTCTACTTATGTAGTGAATAGTGCCAATAAATCCATTTAAGCGAGAGCTCTATTACTTAAATATTTACTCAAGCCTTGCTTTAACTTGTTATCCAAGAAGCCACTGGCAATACTATAATCCAGTGGCTCAGTAATATTTAGCATTTTCCTAGCAGCAATAATGAATGACAAGTTAAGACAGACTTTCTCGCCCATAGCTAAGCTACTACCATTTAAGTCTTTGTGAAGTTCGTACTTCCATAGCTTGTACTTGAGCAGCGACTTAAAAACATGAAGCATTTTGTATTTTAGATTATTTATTTGTGCGGGCGCTAATAACTGGTGAGCAACAAGCTCATAGTCCATATAAATAAGCGATTTACTTGTCAGTTTTTTTAACTGGTACATCTTGTGTGATTGAGCCACTTAAGCCAACCTTAACTTCGTCAATATAAAGAATGGCAGGTTTTGCTTTATGGCCTATATGTGAACGATATTTATGTTTGAACGTTGTAAACTGAGACTCTATTACTTTAGGAACATCTTTACTAAAGCTTTTAGCCCAATCAGTTAAATGCTCCGCACGTGTTAAATCATGTAGTAATTGCTTGGGTCGTTCACCCGTTTTAAGTAAGGTCATCATTTCAGCCGAAACATTATCCAACCCTTGATACTCATAACTATCATTCTCGCCAAGATTATCTACTGGTGCGTCAATGAGTAAATCAGCCAAGTCGCCAAGTTCTTCTTTCAATGTAATGTTATCAACTGGGGTCGAGTCACCCTCTATTCTATGTTTGAACTTATCGGCAACAGACACAGTAACAGGTTTTTTATAGTGGTCGCCTAATTTACTCCATGCTTTGCCGTCAAAGACAAGCGTCATCGGGCTACGATAAGCAACAATGGTAATGTCATTGATAAAGGTAATCGTGAACTTAACAAGCTTTGCTTTTACTTGTTGGCAGATAACTTTTTTAACAGATGCGCGTATCTTTTCTTTAAGTGCTTGGCGTAACTCGTGTTGATGATAATCAAGTACACGCTCGTCAACTTCACCCCATTCAACTTCTTCAGTGAGTACGTTTTGTCGATTAAGTTTTCCCGTTTCAATGGCACTGCTTAATTGTTCAACCTGAGATTCAAGCTCTGCAATTTGTTTAGGAATAGCGGCAGTAGTGACACCTGACATAATAACTTTAATTAAATTATCAATTTGAAGTTGTTTATCGGTAAGATTAGCTTCAAGTCCTTTCAGTGCTAAGTCAAAGTCTTGTGCTTTGTTGTGTGGTCTAAAAATATGATTAGCCGCAAGACGAACCACAACGTCATCAAGCCATATTGCATTAAACGTCCACGCACGACACTTGCCTGTGGCATTAGCACCACTTGAGCACTTGTAGCGAAACTTGTTGTATTTGCCTTTCTCTTTATTTTCGTTAGAGGTGTGACTTGTCATTTTAGCGCCACAATGCCCACACTTAATAATGTCACGCCCTAAAAACAAGTAGACCTTATCAGTATGCTCTGGCTTAATATTACGCCCTTGTCGCATCGCTCGCATTTTATAAAAAGTATCTTCACTACAAACCGCAGGGTAATAATCTTTAAGAATATGCTCAGCACCATCAATGGTTATTCGTTTCTCACCTAACAGTGTTCGACTGACAAAAAACTGGTTGGCGCGATTAAGTGACCAAATACCAGTTTTACCTTCATCTAATTTAGTTTTCGGTAAAGGTGCAGGGTAGGTAGCATTTAAGTATTTCGTAATAGCAAAACTACCAATACCGTCCAGTGCCATTCGCACCATTTCTTGTGCAATAGCAAAGTAAACGGGATGCTTTTTAACAGACCCATCACTGCAATCAGACCACCACATATTTGTGCCAACAGACTTAATTGCAATGGCATAACCATTAATTCGTTCACCTTCATTGTGTTTGCCGATTAGAATTGTTGCATGTTTATTCGTTCGTATGGACTTGATGTTTGATTCATCATGCGCCCGACTAAAAAGCAGAATGGAATACATTAACTCCATTGGGTTAGCGGTCACAGACTGCTTGGTATAAATTTTCTTATCCATACCAGTAACCACTGTCAAACCACACTCTAAGAGCGTCATAAACAGACGTTGCGCACTTAAAATGTCTTCACGCGATAAACGGTCAAGATTCTCCACAACAAGCCAACTTTTCGATGGTATTAGTCCATTGTGCACTGCATCAATAAAACGTCCAAGTTCACCGTCTTTAGTATTTTTGCCCTTAAACGCACTAATGCCACTATCAATAATTTCAACTAATTCAAGTTTGTTATCATCAGCAATTTCTTGTGCTGTTTTTAACTGGCGTTCAAGCGTAGTGCCTTTGGCTTGCTTATCACTCGACCATCGAATGTAGGAATAGCATTTA
>JALJPA010000015.1:32577-40388 GCA_022969215.1 Colwellia sp.
AGTAGAAGGCATAAACCAGTGGATGTTGTTGCTGACTTTTGCTAATACTGACATCAATCTAACTCGGCAACAAGTTCGATAATCGAACTTTAGTTATGCACTGGCGTAATGCTTTGAGTGAATGCTTCACATTGTGAACTTTGCTTAATGCTGTTGATTTCATCTAATGCCTTATTGAATGAATAACAATAAAGTTTATTTAACAGTCTGATGAATGGTTTGAGCAACCGGATTGAACATAATGCTTAAAGTAATAAACAAGTTAAGGTATTATGCTTCTTATTGGATTTACTTTTACAAGGATGAATTGCTGCATGATTCTAAAAGATAAAACACTTCAAAATGCTGTTTCTCCAACAGCGAAAGCAGGGCAAAAACAAGAGCAAGATGTTGCTTTCTTTTTAAGGCGTGCTTTCAAAGACCATAAGCAAGTTTATGTCATCAATGATTTCAAGTTTACTCACAATGATGAAACCGCCCAAATAGACCATTTAATCGTTTATCCATACGGCTTTGTATTAATTGAATCTAAAAGCATCAAAGGTGAAGTTAAAGTTAATGGTTTAGGTGAGTGGACTCGTAGCTTAAATAGTAAATGGACAGGCATGGCTTCACCCATCAAGCAGGCAGAGTTACAGCAAAAACTATTAAAAGAAATGCTACACGCTAATCGAGAAACTATTTTAGGCAAACTATTTGGTCTTAAGCAACAATCTTTTGGAATGCGCTGTTGGGATAATGTTTGTGCTGTTTCAAGTAATGCCGTAATTTACCGTGATTCAATGCCTAGTAAAGTATCAAAGCAGCTTGTTAAAACTGAGTTTTTGGTTGATAAGCTTGAGCAGTTGATGAAGCTTAAAAATAAAGTGGTAAGTGCATTAACTTTTGATACTCGCCCAGACTTTAATGAAAAAGAATTAAAATCGATCACATCATTTCTTATGGCTCAACTTGACGGTAACAAAACCGCTGAAAGAGTATCAAAGCAAAAAGCAGTCATAGCACCAGTTAAGGTAAAAGTTAGCATTAATGCAGCCCTACAATGTAAGTCTTGTGGCGAAAAATCTGACTACTCGCCACAGCATGGTCGTTATGGTTACTTTATTAAGTGCAACAAGTGTGAAACGAATACCGCAATGAAACTGCCTTGCTTTAGTTGTAATAGTAAAAACACGAAAGTATCAAAGAAAAAAGAAACCTATACGCTCGATTGTTGTGATTGTGAGCAAGGAACGGTACTCATTTAATAATGTTTATGGCATCGAACACTGTCAAGTGAGTGGTTTGAGCAACCGATTAGCTTAATTCTATAACATACATTGTGTTTAATATTGGTGGAGTTATGCCAATATATAGTCGGAAAATTTGGTTGTCATGTTAATTACTGACTAATATAAGTTTTTTTGATATATTGTTTGAAAAACAATCATACTGCCCTGATTAATATATATATATATATTTGTAAAAACACCTTATAACGAGAAGAACAATAAGAGTTTATATGTCTAATAATACAAGTGCTATTGCTTCTTGGCTGGGTTATAACGCACAAGAGTATCGTTTAGTTGAGCGACTATTAAAAGCCAAGAAAAGTAATGTTTTGGGTTTTGAAATATTAGATGACGTGCATGAAATATCCGACGAAAAAACAATCCTTGAGCAAGATAAGCTCAGTATTACATCGAGAAATATTGTAGCTAATAAAAGTCAAGATGTATGGAAGACATTATCTAACTGGGTTGACCTTATTAAATCTAATAGAGTAGACGCTTCAAAAACTGAATTTTTACTTTATACCAACAAAGAACACTCTAGTGATATTTTATCTCTGCTCTGTAAAGCTAGTAATGTGGATGAAGCTAAAGAAGCATATGATAAAATAGTTAAATTAGTTGATAAACCATCGGATAACATCAAAAAATATGTAGACAATTTCTTTAGTTTTGATGATAAAAAATACATCCTAATTGCCCATTTTCAATATGCACACGGTAGTGGTTCTGCCCCACAAGATCTTAAAAAAACCTACTTAGATATAAATACAAGTATTAATGAAAGCTCTGAAAATATACTTCAAGAAATACTTGGTTGGACGAAAGATAATTTAACTTTACTAGCTGAAAAGCGACAGCCAACACTGATTTCTGCTGAAGCCTTTGGTAAAAGGCTGGGAGAAATCGAGAGTAAATATCGACAGCAAACGCTTTTGGATTTTATTTGTAGCAGGGCTGGCGGAGATGTAGATGTTCAGTCTGAAATTACTGAGCAGCCAGCTTATATTAAGCAGCTTGACCTAGTAAATATTGATGACTTAGGTATAGAAAATGCTGTTATCGCAAAGCTAGAAACTAAAGATGCAGTATCTAAGTGGACTATTGAAGGGCACATTCAAGAAGTTAGTTATTCAAAATACAATGATGCTTTGGAAAGAAAATGGGGCCTGCAAAAAAATATCACAAATATTCAAAACCATCAAATGAACGATGAGAATAAAGGGGCTCTTCTCTATTATCAGTGTTTGCAAGGCGCTACAGATATTAAAATAGAGAATAAGCAAGTAGATGACTTTTTCTCTCATGGTTCATATCAAGAGCTGGCCAATTCTCAATGTGTAGGATGGCATCCAAATTACAAAACAGAATTAAAAGGAGTTAACAATGATTCCTAATGGATTAGCGAAAGAGGCGTGGCTTATAAATAACCCTGCGCTGGGTAGTTATATGCTATGGATATTTACGAGGGAATGTTTTATCAAAGCGAAAGAGCCAGTTCATCCGAGTAAAGTGTTCTGCCTTTTTTCTTTTATATATTATTCGAATACCAGAGAAGTGTTATCTAAAACTAGTTTATCCAGTAACCTTCATTCGTACATATCAAAATTTTCAACAAAAAAAGCTTGTGCTACTGATATCGTACTTTCAATTCACTCAAGGGTAAATGAGCAAAAAGAAAAAACATTAGAGGCGCTTCTCACTGCATTTGATTCGGGCTTGTTACTATTAGACAGTGAAACAGGGATGATGACTCCTAACATGGAAATTAAACCTATGAATCGCGTAGAACTTGATGATACAACAAAAGAGCTATATGACTGTTCTCGTAAGTTAGGTAAATGGTTTGCGGATATGGATATGGAAGATATAACAAGAACAATTAAGGTGGTTTTTTAATGTTTTTTCAGATAGAAAAAGTAATACTTTGGTCAAAAAACGCAAAAAAAGAACCACGAGTAATTAAATTTGAGCTAAATAAATTAAACTTGATTACAGGAGCATCTAAAACAGGTAAGTCGTCGCTTATACCGATTATAGATTACTGCCTTGGTTCATCTAAATGTTCTATACCAGTAAACACTATTCGTGATGCAACTTCTTGGTATGGCGTTCAAATAAAAACGGCAACATCGAGATTGTTAATAGCTAGGAAAGACCCTGGTAATCAAAAGTGCACTTCAAATACGTTTTTTATTGAAGCAGATGAAATAGAATTGCCATTATTTATTTCTGCCCACAACAGAAATATCGACCAAGTAAAAGAGCGATTGAATGAAATAAGTGGTGTTTCTAATATTGATTTTGATTTTTACGATACAGGGCGTTTAGATAAGTTAAGAACTAGCTTGCGAGACATGGCAGCATTCAATTATCAACCGCAAAATATAGTCGCTAATCCAAATGCTTTATTTTATAAAACTGATTCTTTTGAGCATAAAAACAAACTAGTTACTATTTTGCCTTATGTTTTAGGTGCATTAGATAATGATGATTTAGAAAAGAGTCACAAACTAAAGCTGCTTGAAGATGACTATAAAAAAGCGGAACGAAAATACTTAAAGTTGAAAAAACAAAATGAAGATTGGGTATCAACAGCACGAGCATATTTGATTAGAGCTTTTGAAATGGGGTTAGTTAAAATTACTAAAGAAATTGACCAATATAAACCAGAACAACTACTCCTTTTATTAAAAGGAATATCAGAGAAGGATATTGATATATCAACAGCCGCTTCAAATATTAAATTTGCATCGGAGCAAGAGAAATTATTAACAGTTAAAAGTAGAAAACTTTCAGATGAATTAAGTAAAATCAAAGCTAGAGCAAAGAATCTTGCAACAATGAAAGAAGTAACAGAAAATCATGCAGGAGTGGCTTACATAAAAAGAAATCGATTGTCTTTGAGTAAATGGCTATTAGATAAACGGGATGAGAAAAACTCATTGTTTAGCGAGCCAAATGAGATTAAATCACTGGTACTTGAACCACTAGCAAGAGCTTTTGACGACATAGAGCCAGAACTAAAAATACCAGAGAATGTTGAAGGTGTTTTAAGTCGAGAACGTTTGTACTTAGATAGTGAATTAAGTAGGTTAACGGCTGAGTTAAAAGATGTTAAAGGTCAGTTGAAGATACTAGGAGGTGATAAAAAGCGAAATGGGTACGATACTTTTTCTGTTGGTAAGTTTATCGGCGAACTAGAAAATGAATTAAAATCTATGGGCGTTACTGATGATGAAAGTGAGCTTGCCAAAGAGTATAAAGAATTACAAAAAGAATATGGGGAATTAAAGTCTAAAGTAAATCCTCAAGCTCTAAAACACAAAACAACACTACAGTTACAAAAAGTAAATAAACTAGCAACAGATTGGCTACCTAGCCTAGATACTGAAAATCCCGATGCACCTATATCTCTATGTGAAAAAGAATTGACTATTAAGGTTAACAATAATGGTAGAGAAGATTATTTATGGGAAATTGGTAGTGGAGCAAATTGGGTGTCATACCATGTAGCAATTTCCCTTGCTTTGCATCAGCACTTTGCTACTTTAGAGCAGTCACCTGTTCCGAATTATATTATATACGACCAACCAAGTCAGGTGTATTTTCCAAGTAAATTGAATAACCAAGTAAATAAAACAGATGACGACGAAGAGATAAGCTTGATGAAACAAGATGAAGACATTTTACAAGTTCAAAAAATCTTTAAAGTGTTTAGCGAGGCAATTAATAAAACTAATCATAATTTACAGGTGATTGTACTTGATCACGCACCTTCAAACTTAATTACTGAATTAGAAAATGGTCATTTAGTCGAAGAATGGCGCGATGGTGTTAAGTTGGTTCCCGTTCACTGGCTGTAGTTAGGTCTTACGCTGTATCGCTATAATTTCATCAATGATGTAAAAAGGTAATTTATATAAATGCTAGTGGATTATAAATCAGCAGACCGTTTTGACTTTTTCTGCACTGGTCTTAGTACCTTTTGTCATGGAGCGAGGAGTCAATTACATCAAGTAAAAAGAGCTTATACAGTTGTAAGCTCTACTTGGGATACCGAATTGACAAAGATTAATGAACAGATGAAGTCAGCCATCAAGCAAGCTAATAATAAAGATGAACAAAGTTATATTGGCGAAAGTTTTTCATTAGATTTTGCAGAAGTTTATGAATATGAAGTAATGCATAGGCATTCTATTTTGTTAACTACACAAAATGTATTAGAGCATTTGTTGGATGAGTTATGTCAACTAGTTGCGTACACAATGGATAGTCAGATTAAGCATACTGACCTTAAGGATTCTGGTATTGCGCGTGCATTAAAATACCTAACTAAAGTCGCTAAATTTGATTTATCCTCTATTCAAACAGAACGACAAAAAATATCTCAAACCCAACAAATACGAAACTTAATAGTACACGCAGGAGGAAAACTACCTGATGATGAGAACAATAAAATTGTAAAATTAGTTGCCAATTCAGATTATTTTAATGGTCTAAGCGGTAGGTATATAACAATTCAACCTGAATTTATCAGTTGTTACATTGATACTCTCATTAGCTTTTTTGATAAATTGGATAAAGAAGTTCAAACATTTATGAGCCGAGTTTTATAAATGAATATTATGCATTGGTAAAGTAAAATAACATGCCAGCACAATCACTAACCGCCTAAGAAAACGCCCTGACTTTGCAATATAAACACCACGTCTGACGCTTTAATTTATAGACTTTATCACAAGTGAGCCTAACTGACGGGTATTGTAATTATTGCCATTACCATTGACTGTCGATAAATTTAACTTACTCGCTATTTCTCGTAATACAGGTTTAACAGGACTGATTAAATTGCCATTTTGAGTGATTTCAATAGAGCCACTTTCTAATTCATTTATACAATAATCATCAAAATTAGCAGAAGTTACTGTAGGTATGTTTAAGCGAGTTTTAGATTTACCCACTAACTTTGACATTGGGATAACCAGCTTGTCTTTATTGGATCGCTCACCTGTTAGCTTTAATGCATCATCAGTAAGTTCATCTAATAACGTTTCAATTTGCATTTCTTCGGTATTAATTCTTAATATGATTATTCGGTCAACAAGTTCAAGTGTGTTGGGGTTGAATGAGATATGACCAGAAGACCCCATACGGGCAGTTGTTTTTACCGATATTCTTTCACCGTCAGCACTAACGACGTCATAACCGTGTTGATTTACACTTGTTGCCATTTGACCATTAGTAATAAGTGCTGCGTATAGTTCACCGATACGACCACTTAAATGCCTTAACTCTGTCGCTGGAACTCCCCAATTCAACTCACGCTCAAACCAAGACATAGCCTCGCCAAGTGATTGTATTATTTGCATTTGAGTTAGTGCCATTTGATAAATCCTCTATTTTTATCTGATAATACCATGTAGATAAATTAATAGAGGCGTTTCTACTACTGAATTAAGCAAAACATTCCTGTATAATCCCGCGCATTAAACAGACGCCTTAGCAAACACCCTGAGTTTGTAATAAAGGCAGAAAAATCACCATTTATGACGCTTTAACCAATTGGTTTGAGCTAGTTAGAGCAGCAGAGCAATATATGACCGTAGAACAATTCGACCCAAGCACAAGTAATTCAAATCAAAGTCAAACAACCACGTTAGATATTCCATCTAAAATGATTGAAGAACAACATCAAGCAGTTGTTGAGGCAAATAAAGATTCAAATCGCGCTGCAAAGATAGGCTTCGTAAGTCTCGGCTGTCCAAAAAACCTGGTTGATAGTGAACGCATCCTAACTCAGTTACGTACTGAAGGTTACGATGTTACTAATAGCTATGATGATGCTGAGTTAGTGATTGTAAATACCTGTGGTTTTATTGATTCGGCAGTACAAGAATCTTTAGATACTATCGGTGAAGCATTAGCCGCAAATGGCAAAGTGTTGGTAACCGGTTGTTTAGGTGTTAAAAAAGACGAAATTATTGAACTTCACCCCAATGTATTAGGTGTTACTGGCCCACATGCTTATGATGAAGTATTAAAGCAAGTGCATGAACATGTCGCCAAACCTGAGCATAATCCGTTTATTGATTTGGTGCCAGAGCAGGGTGTTAAGCTTACGCCTAAGCATTATGCTTATTTAAAAATATCTGAAGGTTGTGATCACCGTTGTACTTTCTGCATTATCCCGTCAATGCGTGGTGATTTAGATTCACGTCCTATTGGTGATGTATTAGGTGAAGCACAGCGTTTAAAAAATGCTGGCGTAAAAGAGCTATTGGTTATTTCTCAAGATACCTCTGCTTATGGTGTTGATGTTAAACAAAAAACTGATTTCTGGGATGGTATGCCGGTAAAAACAAGCATGCTAGCTTTGTGTGAACAACTGGGTAAACTGGGGATTTGGGTACGTTTGCATTATGTTTATCCATACCCAAGCGTTGATAAAGTTATTCCGTTAATGGCCGAAGGTAAAATTCTTCCTTATCTCGATATTCCACTTCAACATGCCAGTAAACGTATTCTGAAGTTGATGAA
>JALJPA010000150.1 GCA_022969215.1 Colwellia sp.
TTTAACTGTTCGCTATAAAGCCAAATAAAAGCCTGTAAATATCGTTGATACTTACAGGCTTTTTTTGCTTTGAAATAAAGTTATCAGCTAGATGCTAATATACTCAAAAGCCTTATATACACGACTGACACCGCTAATGTTACGGGTTATCTCCACCACAATATCTGCTTCTTCCTTAGTAACCAATCCCAAAAGAAAGACTTCAGCATTTTCAGTTACTACTTTTACATCTTTGGCATTTACTCCGCTGTTGGTAAGTAGAGCCGATTTAACTTTAGAGGTTAGCCAAATGTCATTACTTTTTGTGGTTACCGATATAGTAGAGCCAATGCGTATTTGATTGTGAATAGTGACTATATCCGTTACATCTTGTATTGTTTTAATGGCAAGATCTCGAAGATAAGTATTAGGTGCTTGACCAATAACTAAGACGGTACCATTCATACTAATCACGTGTAAGTTAGTGTTTTTTGTTAAGGCCTTTTGTTTGGCTAGTTCATTATGGGCAGTAAACTCAATACTTTGATCATCTATTTGTTTACTAAAACTACGTCTGTCGGCGACCATAGTTGCGCCTGCCGTTACTGCTACCACAGTGGCAACTGCGCAACCTTGTAGAGCTGATATTAGCATTAATAGGGCAGCAATCCGTGTAGCTTTGCCATTAACAAATACCGATGAGTACGTTGATGAGTTAGGCATTTACAGCTCACCTTGAGGGAACAAGGTAGTATCAATGATTTCACATAAACTATGAATAACAACTAAATGTACTTCTTGAATTCTTGAGGTTCTCGCGGAAGGTACACGTATTTCAACATCGTTTTCGCCTAATAAACCCGCAATATCACCACCATCACCGCCAGTAAGGGCAATAATAGGGATATCACGAGATACTGCACTCTCAATGGCTTTTACCACGTTGCGGGAATTTCCACTAGTAGAAATAGCTAATAATACGTCGCCATTAAGACCTAGCGCTCGAATTTGCTTAGAGAATACTTCGTCATATTGATAGTCATTGGCGATAGAGGTGATGGTAGAAATATCACTATTAAGAGATATTGCCGGTAGGCTAGGGCGTTCCGTTTCATACTTATTGAGTAATTGCGCACAAAAATGCTGTGCATGGCCCGCAGAGCCACCATTGCCACAAGAGATGATTTTATTGCCACTTAATAGGCATTGCACCATCATCATCCCTGCATGTTCAATAGATGGGGCTAATAGCTCGCTAGCAGCAATTTGTGTTTGTATGCTTTCTTTAAAATTATTTTTAATCTGTTCTAGCATTGAAGCCTGGCTCCGCGAAGTTATTGTTAATTGGTATGTTGGAAATTAATGTCTAATAGTTAATCAGGTTAAAAAGCATTTTTTAACCAAGTTACTTGTGGATGACTGATATCACCTTCGAGCGCCACAACATCAACACGACAAGGGGTATTATATTCATTTAAACCGGCTTGATGAAGATAAAATGTTACGCAATGTTTAACTTTTTTCTGCTTACTCGCAGGAATAGCGGCAATAGCACCGCCGAAGGCTTTATTTTTACGATATTTTACTTCAATAAACACATAAGTATCACCATCAAGCATAATCAGATCGATCTCCCCTTGACGGCTGTGGTAGTTTTTTTCAATAAGGCTTAAGCCTTGTTTAATTAAAAATTGCTCAGCAAACTGCTCGGTAATTTTACCTTTATCGGTACCTGAACCAGTGTCGTTTGGCGCTGGAGTGCGTTTATTCCATAGCAATAGATACTACCTTGTTTTTCTTATAAGTGCCCCAGAGTAGACTGCGCGTTAAAATACTATTTTCATTCAGTTTTAAAATACCTGTTTGCCCCCAATGTTGCAGGTAAGGTGCCTGCTGCATTAAAGGAATTTTACTGATCAGTTGATAGCTATCATAGCCCATGGCGAAAAGGCGCGATAAGCCATCACTGCGCTTTGGCCATAGTTGCTGGCTAAGAGCTGCTAACTCAGTATTTTGCTCACTAGTTAATAACCAAGGGATTTCGGTAAAAGTTAATCCGCGCAGATCACTATTACTGCTGTAATCACTGCGGGTACTATGGCTGCGTGAACTAGCAAAAACAGGGATTACTTCGGCAAATGGACTGATATTAACTTCAATATAAGGCTTCACCAGACGCGTTTGTTCAGGGGTGCCAACAAGGTAGATCATATCAATATCGCGGCGACTTCTACTTTGCGTTTTTATACTTTGATTAAGGCGACTTATAAGTTTAGCAATGCGTGTTTTACTTTGATCTACCGATAAACTGGCTTTAATATTTTCTTGCATTTGTGCGCCGGTATCGTAGTAAACAACTTCAATGGTCTTTCCAGTAATCCGCTGCCATTGTTTGACAAAGGCTTGAGCAATACGTTTACTAACAATGCCTTTTTGACTTAAAACAATAGGGTGTTGATAGTCTTGTCTTATCAAGGTTGCGGCTGCTTGCCTAGCTTCATCTTCTGGGCGCATAGACAACACAGTATGCTGTTCAGTTAGAGAAGCCTTTGTCGGAATATTTAGTAACAAAGTCGAAATGGCTTTAGAATTAGACGCTGGCTGTAGGTAACTATCTATTGCCGACTGACTATCAATGGCGTTGACGTAAGTAACTGGCTGGTCGAGGTGGTTAGTTATTGTGCTCAAAACCTCTTTGTTATTATTGTGGTTAAGGTCAAACAAACCAGAGTTAGCTTTAAGCATAAAATCATTCTGTGACTGTGCTTGGACACTGGTATGGCTGATGTATTTGTCGACATTAGCTTTAAGTAATGGGCCAATTACATAATCAACCTCTAAGGTCGACAATTCATTAGTCAGACCATACCAATTAACCGTATTACTATCTAAAAAGTGCAGTGTTTTAGTTTTATCATTAGTAAAGCTAGCCATAATTCCTTGCTGGATAGCTAAGCCCGCAGAATTCTGCCTTCCCGTTAAGGGGAGTATAACGGCTATGTTTTCAATAGTTTTTTCTATGATAGTTTGCTCTGCAAGTTGTTCGGCAATGATGTTAGCAGGGTGCAATTTGAACTTTCTTTGCCATATAGAAAGGTGATATTGCATTTGCTCTTGCTTACCGCCGTATTTATTTGCCAAAGCAATTAAGCGCAACCAACCGTTACTTTCCGGCGCTTCATCTAAAGCGAGTAAGCTAAGTTGCCATTGAGATAAACTTTGAAAGTGATGCCAGATATCTTCAATTTGTTGCTGACTTTGTAAAGAGCTATCGGTTAAAGAAAAAGCGTATAGTTGGGCATTTAATGCTGAAATAACTTGCTGCTGCTCATGCAGGGCACTACTTAATAATCGGTAGTATGTCGCAGTGAGGATTATTTTATTGTCAGTACTAAACTGCTTAAGTTGTTTTAGTTGCACCTGGCTTTCAGGATAAAAACCAAGGTGCTGCAAACTACTGCTTTTAATTAACACCAATTGAACTCGCTCTTGAATATAATTAGCGACTTCTTCATCGACTAGAAGCAAGGTTTTATCTGCAAGCCAGAGTGCTTTAAGGTAACTTTGTTGTTGAAAAAATAATTTCGTCGCTGTGATTAACTCAGCTACCGCTTCATCACCGGCTAAAGTTTGTGCCAGAGCTAAGTGTTGCTCTGCCGATAAAGTACTGGAGTCTATGACTATTTCTTCAATCTCAGTAACTGCTGGAGAGTCTGTTGCTGGTACTGGTGTTTGTTTGGTACTACAGCTTGCTAATAAAGTAAGCAATAATGCGGGTAAAATATGAGTTTTAACTTTTTGAAAAGACATTGAAAAAATATTTAATCCTGTTGGCTTTATTCTTACAAGTAAGGACGCTGTTTTTACCACAATAAATAAATCCGTGCATATTGCTGTCAGTATGGGGTTATAATAAACGCCAACGAAGTTAGTCACAACTAAATACCCCAAATATAACTATCAAATCGAGTGAAATAAGTTACATGAGTGAAACTACCCTAACCCCAGCTACCCTTTATATTGTTGCAACCCCTATTGGGAATTTAGGTGATATCAGTCAAAGGGCTATTGATATATTAACGCAAGTTGATGTTATTGCTTGTGAAGATACTCGCCATACCGGAAAGTTATTATCGGCTTTTTCTATTAAAAATAGAACCATGTCATTACATGATCACAATGAGCGACAGCGCCAAGATCAAGTCGCTACTATGTTACAAGAAGGAAAAACAATTGCCTTGGTTTCAGATGCAGGTACGCCCCTCATCAGTGACCCTGGTTTTCATATTGTCCGCCATTGTCGCAGCCTAGGTTTAAATGTATCACCTATTCCAGGCGCGTGTGCTGCTATTGCAGCTTTATCGGTAGCGGGTTTACCTACAGATAGATTTAGTTTTGAAGGTTTTCTGCCTTCTAAATCAGGTGCTAGGCAAGCGACCTTAACTGCGTTGGTTGATGAACCCCGCACTATGGTTTTTTATGATGCGCCGCGCCGCGCCATAGATACGGTGAGAGATATTGTCTCAACCTTAGGTGGCGAACGTTATATTGTTATTGCTAGAGAGCTGACTAAAACCTTCGAAACTGTTCACAGTGATACCGCTGAAAACTTTTTGGCATGGCTGGAGCAAGATGCCAATCAACAGAAGGGTGAAATGGTACTGATCATCGAAGGCTATAAAGCGGTTGAAAATGAAATCTCTGCTGAAGTTATTAACACCTTAAAGTTATTGCTTGCTGAAATGAAGCCTAAAAAAGCTTGTGCTATTGCGGCTGAAATTTATGGTGTTAAGAAAAATGCGCTTTATGATATTGCTTTATCTTTGAAAGATTAGCCGAGCGACGACTTTAAGCGGCGGCTTTTTAATGGCCAAATAATTAGTTGTTTGGCGCTCGTTTATTGCGAAAAATTAAAATCAGCTGCCGCCATTTCCAAACAGCATATTTACACTATTTCCAGCGTTGGCTAGCGAGTTATGTATAAAACTAAGATAGGCTTCAAATTGGTAAAATCATCACCATTTTCAAAACTGCCCCAAACATAAAGTTTTTGTATTTTAAGCAATATTAATAAAGTCATTTAAGTAATTTTGGGCATTTTAATAATTAATAGTATTTTAATTAACCCTTTTTGATTACTCCCGCGTTTATAACAATAACCAAAGGAGAAAAATGATGATCAAGATTATTAAAATTACACTATGTACAAGTGTGTTATTGCTAGCGGCATGTGCTCAAGAAGCTAAAGTTAACAATACAAATCAGCAAAATGGTGACGATATTACCATAGCGCAAACCGCTGAGAATGAGGCTGTTGAAAAAATCAACGGTGCGGTTGAACCACAAAAAACACCAGCGACCAGTTATCCTGCTGTTTCCTTAGCCCAAAAACGGCAAGCTGAACGTAGTCTGAGAAAAATAGGCCCAGCAATGCAACAAGGTCTTATGGCTGTGAACCATGATATAAGAGCGCCGAGCAACTTTTATTCTCATTACCCGCCAATTGCACCGTTATCAATAGATAGAGAAAAATATCCACGCATAATTGAAAATAGCGTCAAATCGGTCAATGAAAAACCGGTGTCTACCTTTTCAATTGATGTTGATACCGCCTCTTATGCCAATATTCGTCGATTATTAAATCAGGGCAATTTACCTCAACATGACGCGGTTCGCGTTGAAGAGCTAGTGAATTATTTTTCTTATAACTACCCCCAAGTAGGCATTGAAACTAAGCAACCATTCTCTGTTTATACTGAGGTTGCGCCAAGCCCATTCAATCGAGATAAACATTTAATCCATATAGGTATTCAAGGTAAAACTGTTGATAAAGCCAAACGACCAGCAGCAAACTTGGTTTTTCTTATTGATGTTTCTGGCTCGATGAATAACGTTAATAAACTAGGATTATTAAAAAACTCTTTAAAAATGCTTGTTAAACAACTTGATGATCGTGATAGCGTTGCAATTGTTGTTTACGCCGGCAGTGCCGGTACAGTACTTGAGCCTACCGCTGGCGATAACCGTCATGCAATCACCAGTGCACTCGCTAATTTATCTGCTGGTGGTTCAACTAATGGTGGTGCGGGTATTCAAGCTGCTTATAGGTTGGCAGAGCAAGCATTTGTTAAAAATGGCATCAACCGCGTTATATTGGCAACCGATGGTGACTTTAATGTTGGTACAGTTAATCAACAAGCACTAAAAAATCTCATCGAACAAAAACGGGCCTCAGGAATTTCTTTAAGTGTTTTAGGTTTTGGTGCGGGAAATTATAACGATGCTTTAATGCAGGAACTTGCCCAAAATGGTAACGGTAATGCCTATTATATTGATACGCTAAATGAAGCACGTAAAGTGCTGGTTGAGGAGTTGACGGCAACGTTAATGACTATTGCTAAAGATGTAAAAATTCAAGTAGAGTTTAATCCAAACCTTATTAGTGAATATCGTTTGATTGGTTATGAAACAAGAGCATTAAAGCGCGAAGACTTTAATAATGATAAAGTTGATGCGGGTGATATAGGTGCGGGCCATACGGTAACCGCGCTTTATGAAGTGAGTTTTGTTAATGCCAACAATAAACTGATTGATGATTTACGTTATCAAGATCATAGTCAGCAGGCAATAAAGTCAAACCATGAAAGCAATAAAAGTGATGAACTTGCCTTCTTACGGTTACGTTATAAGTTGCCTGAACAAGAACACAGTCAATTAATTGAGACGCCGATTTTACTTGGTTCAATGAAAGCTAGTTTGTCTGTTAGCAGCAACAACTTTAGGTTTTCAGCGGCAGTCGCTGGTTTTGGGCAAATATTACGTGGCGGTAAAAATCTTACCACTATGACATTAAACGACGTTATTAAGTTGGCTGAAGTAGCCAAAGGTGATGATAAATATGGTTATAGAGCTGAATTTATTAACATGGTGAAACTCAGTGATGCCTTAACGTTTAATGACTTGGCTGTTCAATCAGATATAGTTTTAGCCGCCACTCAATTTGACACTAATCACTAAAACCTACGGTACTAAAACCCAAGTTATTAAGGAAAGACGCTGATTTTAGATGAACTGAGCCAAGACGAAGCGGATGAAACACTTATGCTTAGCTATGCCAATGGCAATGCTTCAGCGTTCGATCTGCTTTACCATCGCCATAAACTGATTGTTTTTCGTTTTTTTGTTCGACAAAGTTTGACACATACTGTGGCTGAAGAGCTGGCCCACGATACTTGGCTAAAAATTATTAATGCTCGTCAAAGCTATGTAGTCACGGCAAAATTCACCACTTATTTATTTACGATTGCTAGACGGTTGGCAATTGATTATCAACAAAAGAAAAGCCACTTATGTGAAGTGACAACAGCAGATGACGAAGTATATGCACCAGAAGCAATGCAATCTAACGCAGATGATGAACAGGCTGAACCAGATAAGCAAGCGCTAAGCATTGCCTTAAAACAGCAAATATCATTATTACCCTTCGAACAGCGAGAGGTGTTTTTACTCAAACAAGAAGCCGGATTTAGTATTGATGATATTGCTAATATTACTCAGCAGAATAAAGAAAAGGTTAAAAGCCGATGGCGTTATGCTTTAAAAAAAATGCGTAAGGGGTTAAGTTTTTATGTCAACTGAACATGATAAAAACAAAGTCACCATCGATGATGAACAATTCATTGCTGCGCTTTATGCTGAGCTAGAAATGGAACTAGAAAGCGCACAGAAAAATACACAGCAAAATGAACTAACCACTAATCCTACTGATAAGCTGTTCACTGAACAACCGAGCGCTTCACTCGATCAACGCATTTTAGCAGCAGCGCATAAAGCGGTGGATTCAAAGCCAAAAATAATTGATTTAAATGGAGAAAAACCATCAAGAAATAAAAAATCACGCGCTTGGCATGTTCCGCTTAGCCTAGCCGCGTCAACGGTATTAGTGGTGTCATTGGTTGTTAATCAAGGTGAAGAGTCTGTGTTGCCAAATCGCGATGTTATGTTAGCGCCAAGAACTGTTCAAGCTGAACAGGCACTAAGCACTAAAAGAGTAGGCATTGCTGAAAGAAATGTTATGGCGCAAGGGCAAAGTCGAGATCTTGCCAAGCAAAGCAGCCATCAAGCTAAGAAAAATGCTAACACACTGATTCAAGAATCGGTTCAAAATCTAGCTCAAGTACCAGCTTATATACCCGCCCAAGCACCAGTTCAAGCTGCAAAGAATCAGGATCATGAAGTCGCGGTTGAGATGTTATCTCTACCAGCTATTAAAGTACCACAGCATGGTGTTTCGCCAGATATACAGGTGCGTAGAATAGCCAGTGAAGAAATGGCAAGGTTGAAAGAAAAGTCACCTGCAAGCAAGCTTGAGGGCTCAAGCCCTATGCTCTTGCTGTCATTGCAGAAATATCAATTATATAAAGAGCAAAACAAGTTATGGCTTTTACTTAACGAGAATGAGCAACATTATTTAATTGACGTTTTCGATAGTGAACAGAAAACGACTCAATATAAGTTGTTAAAAAAACACTTTAATATTAAGACCTTAACGAGGAATGTAGCGGGTGAACTTGTCAGTCGTTTGGAAAATGACATAGAAGATAAACATTCCTTCGAACAGATTGAAGTACTCGATGAAAAATAATTTCGCCAAATTATAGGCGCAACAAAAATATTAGGGTAGAATGCGCCCCGAGTTGACCAGACAATCGCTGGCTAGTTTACGTAAGTATTTCTAGCGGGAGGAAAGTCCGGGCTCCAATGAGCAGGGTGCCAGGTAATGCCTGGGCGGCGTGAGCCGACGACAAGTGCAGCAGAGAGAAGACCGCCGATGGC
Organism: Colwellia sp.; assembly: GCA_022969215.1. Lineage (GTDB taxonomy): Bacteria > Pseudomonadota > Gammaproteobacteria > Enterobacterales > Alteromonadaceae > Colwellia. The sequence continues at coordinate 8,815 of JALJPA010000150.1, forward strand.
TTCCTTTCGAGGATTCACAGGTAAGGCTGAAAGGGTGCGGTAAGAGCGCACCGGATTGCTGGTAACAGTAATTGCAGGGTAAACTCCACCTGGAGCAAGACCAAATAGGGTTTCATGATTATTTAGGCGTAAGCTTTAATAATATAAGCGTGGCTCGCGTGGAAACCGGGTAGGTTGCTTGAGCCTTAGAGCGATTTAAGGCCTAGACGAATGATTGTCACTTTTACTTATTTTAGGATAAGCAAGAGATACAAAACCCGGCTTATAGTGTCAACTCACTTATTTAAATAAAAAGCCTCTACAGCAATGTAGGGGCTTTTTTGTCTAAAATTATCCATTCAATGAACGGTACAGGGTACTGATTTCCATACTCATTTTTTACTCTTAAATTCTCTAATCATATTTATCTTCGCAATACAGTTAAACTCAAGTTTTTGGTTGAGCTATTTTTAGCTCAATACTCTAATTGTCATTGATACCCAACGGAATATCAGTGTTTTATATCATAGGGTATAAATCTTTTTGTTCTTTTCTCTATGTAGTGTCAACCAAACATCTCTTCATTCGTTAGATCCTAGGTACAGCTAACCAATTAGGGATTCAATATGAATAATAATGAAATGAAATTGAGTAGATTATTGATATGTAGTGGATTACTTTTCGCCACATTTTTCATGGTATCTTTATATGCTCAGGAAGGGCCAAGAGTTGGCGGTCCTGGCAATGGCCAAAATGCTGGTGGTTTTGGAAATGGAGGTCAAAATCCAAGAGGGCTCGATAACTCTGGCCAGGGTAGGCAGCCTGGAAATCCTAACGATAATATAGAAAACTCTCAAGAAAACCTACAAGCCTTAATTGCCGAACGTGAACTCGCACCCGCCAATAGTCAAAATTTTAATTTACCCAATATTAGTGATCCTAAAGCACAGTTAGGTAAGCAATTATTTTTTGCAAAAAATTTAGGTGGTGAACAAGATACCGCTTGTGCTAGTTGTCATCACCCTATGTTGGGCGGAGGTGATAATTTATCATTGCCTGTAGGTGTCGCAGCGGTAAATGAATTTGAACAAAATAGTCATGACTTATTAGGTATTGGACGCTTCAATGGCAATGCTATTAATAACCTTCCTAGTGTGTCACGCAATTCACCGACGATATTTAATCTAGGTTTTAATACCAGAGGATTGTTTTGGGATAGTCGAGTTGAATCTAGACGTGGCGGGGCTATTTTGACTCCGGACTCACCTGTGGATGAACAAGGTAGACGCCTTAGGGATCCTAATTTACCTCAAGGGGCTACGTTAGCCGCTGCTCAAGCAAGGTTTCCGGTAACAACTCCTGATGAAATGCGTGGGCAATTTTTTGTTGATAGTAATAATCAAGATATTCGCTCTGCATTAACTAACCGTTTTAACAATACGGATAATGAATTTTCTAGCAACTGGCCAAGTTTATTTGCACAGGCATTTGGAGATGACGAAGTCACTTTTAATAGAATTGCTGAGGCTATTGGTGAATATGAACGTTCCATGGTCTTTATTAATAATCCTTGGAAAAATTATCTCGATGGTGACGATAATGCCTTAACTCAAGAACAAAAAGCGGGTGCAATATTATTTTTTGGCGGTCGACGAGAAGGTGGAGCGGGTTGCGCAGGTTGTCATCGTGGTCCAACGCTTTCAAGCGATAGACACCATTTAGTTGCCTACCCACAACTTGGTCCAGGGAAAGGTAATGATAGTGGTAGTAATACCAGCAATGATTTTGGTCGTGAGAATGTTAATAGTAATGAAGACGAACGTTACCATTTTCGAGCACCAACGTTACTAAATATAGCCGTAACAGCGCCATATGGTCATACCGGAGCATATCAAACGTTAGAGGAAGTGATTGGTCATTATAATAATCCTGAAGAGGCAATAAATAGATTGTTTGCAGCTCAAGATGGTATAGCACTGAGCGATGACAATGCACCTATTTGTCAATTACCTCAAATACAAGCGTTGATGCAAAAAAACAATCAAAGCTGCCAAAGCTTATATCCTGATGCCTATGAGAATTCAATGGCTGTGGTGAATCATCTACAGCAGGCTAGAGATGGAGATGTTGAAGCGCGTTCACCATTAAGAAGACGACGAAACTTATCACCAATTCAGATTGCTCATCTCGCAAGTTTTATGCAAGCGCTTACTGACCCATGTGTAGTTAATCGAGAATGTTTAGCGCCATGGATCGTCGAGGAAAGTGACAGAGCTAGTTATCCTGACTCAATGCCTTTAGTTGCCCATGATAAAAGCGGCAGTAGCTTATAAAATAACAGAACCACAGCCAGAAAATTTGTACCCCTTTAAAGTCTGTTGAACGTTTATGCTCAGCAGACTTTTTACATTCTTATCAATAAAAATCTTTGTAGATTAACAGCCCTGACTTCGATACTAGATGAGTATAAAGCTCAGATAATTGAAACTGCTTGGTTGAAGCCGACGTGTCGTAAGTCAGAATAATTCTTTACAACAGTTAAATTATTCATTTTTAAACGACAATAACGTTGGGAATTATTCGAAGATAATAAATAAAAACGGCAATTTTATTTTAGGTTTTATAATTTATTAACTTATTGTTTTAACTAATTATAATGTCATTTATGATAGCTATAAGTATTAACTGGTTATTAGGGATAGTTAGAAAAATACTTTTTATTTTAATTCTTTGTCAACCA
>JALJPA010000151.1 GCA_022969215.1 Colwellia sp.
AACCCACTTTTTACTATTCTGGCATATTGCCGAGTCGATAAATGGAAATTATCTTTTATACCAATTTGATTAAATTTCTTCCCAACTCAGAACTATGCTTGAGGTTCAATAACAAGGCAAATTCGTTTCGGTTTAGTCACTCTAAATCAAATGAATTTAACGAAGTTAGTGGGCATCAAGTAAGCTCCCAAGGGCGAGTTTAAAAGGCTTACACGCTGCGTTATTGATTTTGAGAAGGGAATAACTATTCTCTTCAATCAATGCCTTGCCTCTAAGCCTTTACCTCTCGCTGAGTGGGAAAGAACTTAATCAACTTGGTATTACTCTACTTCCAAATAAATAATCACTAGAACGAAGTGATTGAAATGAGATCCATTTTTGTAAAGCAGTTCGAGTTTTTTTTGTTATTTCAAATTGAACAGGAGTTCCTGTTTTTTGTTGAATTAACATTGCTCGTGATTGGATTTTTTTGCCATGAGCAATATCCATCACCTTAAGCTTAATGAAATCACATGCTCTTAATTTACAGTCTAGAGCCAAATTAAACATTGTTAATTCACGCAGATTATTTGCTAAATCAAGTCTTGTTCTAATAGACCAAACTTCCTTAAGTTTTAGGTGACGTTTTTGACAAACCAGTTTTCCTTTATTCCAGCTAGATTTTTTGGGGTATGGAATCATGTCATACATAATAGTGCTCCTATGGTTTAAAGGACTATAAGTATGGCTGTGGCTAATGTTCAGAATTGTGCCAAAGCGGAAGTTAGTTACTAGTTAGCCCTAGCGTCCGCTTCAAGATCACTGAAGACATTAGCTTTTCAATAAAGTACTTGGTGCACTTTTACGTGAGTTAAACGCATAAGTCTGTCAATATTTAGGAAACTTGTTACAATGCTATTTTTGATTTTAGGTAGACTATGAATAAAAGTAATGACCCGCTACACGGCGTGAAACTTGAACAGATTCTAACCGAACTGGAGAAGAAAATTGGTTGGGATAAGATGGGTGAGTTACTTAATATTCGTTGTTTCACCAATAAACCGCGTCTTAAATCAAGTTTGAAATTTCTGCGTACAACCCCTTGGGCACGCAGTAGAGTTGAAATTTTATACCTAAAAACATTTTGTAGTAAGCATAAAGAAACGGGGAAATTAATCAGGGGGATACTCGCCCAGAAAACAGCAGTAGCAGAAACGACTTCCACCAAGTCCGCTCCCTTTGTTTGGCCAACATCGAAAAAAAAATAGACTTATGCGACACTGAAGGCATTTGTATTTGAAAATTTTAGTATGTTTTGATCTACAACGGACATGGCTTAACAATCACATTCCTCTAGCGGTTTCCCGATAGCAGACGTTCCCCATAGATAAAAACTTTAAGCTTTTGATGATGACTTTTTGCTAATAATTCGTTCAGCCTCTATGTGAACTAAGCCACCATTACCGTCAGTCGCGAAGTTGTATTGGGATGACTTCAAAGTGCGCATTATAGTACTGACTGTTATGTAGACAATTGAAGTTATATTGGGGCACACAGCGCCATAGGATATTCGTGTTATTACATTGTGACATTAATAACCAAGCCAATAGATACTCTAATATATTGAGGTTGAACACATTTAAAATATGTAATACTTAAGATTGATTAACAGCCTATAAACTCTGAAGAGCTAAGGGGGTTAAATTAACATCAGGTTACTTAAGTTAGCCAAACTTAATATTACTTTGAACATCAAACTCCTACAGTGTTTTTAAAATCACACTGTAAGAAGTTTACTGTGATCTTTAAAGTTTAATGCACATCGTCTAATAAAATCACTCAATGCTTCAAGCTCCTGTTGATGTGCAGAATAATCAACCGACTGGGTTGTGATATTTTTAGGGAATACGCCATAACCGGCAAGTAAACACGCCCATGATTTAGGGTGATAACTACCCGACAATTTGTATTTATACATATCACCAATGAAATCTTGACTGTTATTCCACAGAGTTATAATTCTGTTTAAACTTTCAGAAATGTTGTTATTAGCCGCATTATCTCGCCAATAGTCGCTATCGGTACGTTGATTCACTTTATAGTGACAGACAACGTAGTCTCTGATGCCATCAAACTTATCATTAATTTCTTTATTAAATACATCTTCAAATTTATTTGTACCTTTACCCTCTTCAAAGCATTGTATAAATTGCGAAATGGTATTAAATGTAAGTCCAAGAGCTGTCGCCTCTAAGGGCTCAATAAATCCTTGAGATAAACCTACGGCAAGGCAGTTTTTGTGCCAGTGTTTTTCAACACGTCCCACTTTCATTTTCAAATGTTTTGCTTCAATATCACAGTCCAATAAACCTAAGTGCTGTCTAAGCTCAGTTTCAGCCTGATCCGAATTAATATAATCACTACTATAAACATAGCCATTGCCAAAACGATTTCTTAGCGGGATCTGCCAAGCCCAGCCGTTAGATAGTGCAGTAGATTTAGTTTCTACGGGCAGTACTTGTGATATTTCACTTGGCATCACTACGGCTGCATCGTTGAGCAAATTATCTTTAAAACTCTTAAAGTTGACCTTCAATGCCTTTTGCATAAGTAAGGAGTTAAACCCCGAACAATCAATAAAAAAGTCTGCCTCTAACGCAGTTCCATCTTTAAGTTTTACAGCGCTTAGCTTGCCATCGTTTTTGACTATAACGTTAGCTACATGGCCATATATTCTTTTCACCCCAAGGTTTTCGGCCTTTTCTGCTAGAAACTGTCCTAAAAGGGCTGAATCGAAGTGATAACCGTAGGCAACGCCAAAAGGAAAAGATTCCGCTGGCAAAGGACCCAAATTATTTTTTGATAAATAGGATTCTAAAAAGTATTTATCTGGATGTGCGTCAACGTTATAGCCTTGCATTCGAGCTTGAATGTTTTTATAAAAGAGAGGAACGGTAAATACATCGTCTGTTTGCGCGGCGAAAGGATGAAAATATGACTCAAATCCCTTGTTAGTTGACCATTTATCAAAGGTAATACCATTTTTATAAGTGGCATTACAATGCGGCATCCACTCTGAATCCATTATATCAAGAGCATCAAAAAAAAGTTTTAAATGCGGCGTACTACCTTCGCCAACTCCAATAATGCCTATTTCTTTGGACTCAACCAAGCAAATGTCAGTATTCTTCCATTTGCATGCTAATAAATTTGCTGCCATCCATCCTGCCGTACCGCCACCAACAATGACTATTTTTTTAGGTGTACCGTCGTTATTTAACATTGTTATTTGCTCATATTTGATATTTTAAAAGGTGTCTATGTTTATTCACTTCATTAGCTTTTTAGCAAAAAAGTCTTTGATCATTCTGATATCTTCTGTCGATAAATCGCCTAGTAAGTGTTGCGGATGGTCTGGAATATAAGATCTAGGGTCTAGCTTTTGATTAAATAAGTAATGATCGAACATGCATCGCCATGCTTCACGTTGTTTTTGGCTTAAATCTCGCATAGCCAGCAATGCAATGTTCAAGCTATCAATTGCGCTGGGCGAAACTGACTTTGGTCCTGAAGAGCCATTCCACCAGTAATTCATTAAGGCATTAACTTTTTCCAAAGATTCAACATTGTGCCACCAAAGCATTGGTATAAAAATGGCATCACCGGGTCCTAACTCAACACTATAGGCTTGATCCAATGCAAGTTTAAACAATGGGTAACGTTCAAAATCAGGGTTGTTAAGATCCACTAAACTTGTCGGTGCACCTGCTGGGGTAAAGTTGAGCGAGCCAGGATATAAATGACATGTTTGCTCTGGCGGAAAAAGAGTAAAACGTCGACGACCCGCGACCACACAAGCAACATTATCAGAGCCATCATAATGTGTATTAACAATCCCCTCATTGCCAACCCATAAGCGTGGCTCTACTTCGGGGAAAAACTCGGACCGATTTTCATTAATCAAACCGGGTAAAATCTCGTTAACAGGTGTGCCTTGCAGTGAAATAGCGGGATAAATGTCTCTATCAATCAGTTCTAAAAGACGAGCTAAAAACAGATCTAAGCGCTCTTCACCACTGAAGTAGTTGATATCGGTCATATCATCATTGTAGTAAAAACGTTTGTTTGCCGAAGGGGGAGCAACAACCATTTTAGTTTTTTTACCTGTATAAAATTTATTCAGGTAGGCGACAAAATCACTTGGCTTTTTTTGAGCACAGGCGACGAGTGGCCAACTTTTAGCAAACCCACGTATCACTATTGGTTTTTGATTAGGTGCAATCTCCTCAAAGAACTGTTGAGGACTCATGGTCGAATATTCTGGAATGGCTTTGTATACCGTCATGTGATAATTTTCATTTAATAGCTCTCATGTAATAGCTTTCATCTACGTTTTTGTACACCTTTATGACAGATCTTACTGAATCATTTTTTAGTTAACTTAACTTAACTTATTGCTTTGATTTGTGTCGGGCAATTGGCCTGAATATAATTGTAATGATTAGGCATTTTCAGCACCGCTGTACGGATATCTTTAATATTTTCACTTAACGTATTTGCTAAATTTTGACGGTGAAATCCATCTACCAAAGGATGATACTTTTGTGGGCGTATTTTCATACCCTCTAAAATTGAATACCAACTATCACTCGTAAAGAACTGCCCTGGGATATGCTCTATCTGGCCTCTATTCTTAAATAGACGTATTTTCTCATTCAATGATACTGGCACTGGCATAGTTTGGCACCACCGCCAAAAAGCAGTATCGTCACGAGCTGAAGTGCAATAATGTAAAATAATAAAATCACGAATTTCTTCGTAGTCCGTATTGATTTTTTGGTTGAATATTTGCTCACTATCAGCGTCAAAGTCACTATCAGGGAAATGTTTTATGAAATGCACCAGTGTTTTATACACTAAGTGAATAGCCGTTGACTCTAAGGGTTCTAAAAAACCACTAGAAAGCCCTAGCGCTAAACAGTTATTGTGCCAAATCTTTTTGCGTTTACCGGTAATAAACGGAATAATTCTTGGCTGTGTAAGCATTTTTCCATGAACACTGTTAACCAAAGTGTCCATGGCTTTTTCGTCACTACAGAACTGACTGGAAAAAACATAACCATTACCTGTTCGGTGTTGCAATGGAATTTTCCAAGACCAGCCAGCTTCTTGAGCGGTTGCTATGGTATACGGTACAGGATTACTTACCTGTTCAGTTTGTACTGTAACAGCACGATTACAAGGTAAATAATGCGACCAATCCTCAAACCCTACCTTCAACGTTTTTTCTATCAGAAGGCCGGTAAAACCAGTACAGTCGATAAAAAAGTCATTGGTGATAGTCGTACCGTTATCCAACTCTAGACTGCTCACAAAAGACTTGTTATTGAGATTAACTTTTTTTACCGTGGCTTCGACTCGGGTTACCCCGCGTTTATGGCAAAGGTCTCGTAAATAACGCGCAACTAGAACCGCGTCTAAGTGAAGGGCATGAGCGTAGCTTGATAATACCCAGTTTTGGGGCTGATGAGGGGGTAACATAAAACGCTCGTGTTCTGCCATTATGGCATTAGCGGAATAATCTACCCAACGTGTTTCCTGCCCATTAGCAAGTGACTTTAGCCAAGCCTGATAAAAATCAAAACCATTAATATCCTTGCCAACTTTGCCAAAGGGATGAAAGTAGCTTTCTCCAGCTTCAGATGTTCGCCAATCATCGAATCGAATGCCTAATTTAAAACTGGCGGACGTTGCTTGTATAAATTCTTTGAGATTAATCTGGCATGCTTGCACAAAATCCATTATTGACGGTACTGTAGATTCTCCGACACCAATGGTTTCAATATCGGGTGATTCAACAACAGTAATCTTTATATTACTGCCCCTTAGAGCTGTTGAAAGTAATGTCGCGGCCATCCAGCCAGCTGTTCCACCACCGACAATACAGAGTGATTCCAAAGAATTTTGCATCAAGTAACCCTAGTTATAGCAATCCCATAAATATAATGAAAATGGTAGTAGATTAAAAGTGAGATAATACCAAATTGGTATAAATCATCATTCGCGTTGTTAGGCGAAATATTATTGTTGTTGGTCAAAAATAAATAAACTGCATAGTGTTGCCATTATACCCGTTGCCATCCAAGATGCATGTTTCAGAGCGCTTGAGCGATTTCAATTCAAGGCGCTGTGATGCAATAATGGTTGTTCCATTATAAGTCACAGCAACGATGACTTGATATTGTTCAAGCCCTTCTTTGATGGGTCTAAAAATGATTTACGTGGCGTTATGTATTTAAACAATGGAATGACCATTGTATAAAATAAATGCCTTACCTAAATCATTTTTAGTTCCCACTGAAATCAAGCACTTTGAATGGTAACGGGTATATGCAGTTTATTTTACATATTCTATTCGTGTTTACGATTAGAATACCGCATTAAGGCTCAAAGCATAACGACGGTCAGAGGTGAAACTAAACGCATTAGTTAGTGTACCTTCTTGATTTTGTTGATATTGAGTTTTTGTATCTGTACCAAGCACATTACTCACTTGTATACCAACTTTAACGTTTTCGGTAATGTTGTAATAAAGACTAGCATCCATCATACCTTGATCCTCTGAATAGGCCGGAACAAATTCTTCAGACTCACGTAAAGTTAACAGATATGCTGAACGCCATGTGTACGCTAAGCGGAACGAAATATCGTGCTTCTCATACATACCCACAATGTTAAAGTTCTGGTCAGAATAACCCTGTAACGGCAATCCAGAAAACTGACGGAATGAATTGCGATTGTCAGTTATAGGTACACCTGAGCCGTTGGTTGAAAGTGTCTGGGTCGGATTCGTGTTTGGATCTTCCAAACCGTCTTGATCAATATAGGTATAGTTAACCTGCATGCCTAAACCACTCCATATTCCCGGTAACATATCGAAAAACTGGGAATAAGCTAATTCGACACCACGCAAGGTGCCAGAACCAGTGTTAGCAGGACCATAGGCAGATACCGGTGTTGTAGTTCCATCAATTTCAACTTCGGTAGTGAATTGTTCGTTTCGAATGATGTTATCTAGCTTCTTGTGGAACAAGCCAACAGTCATCGAACCGGCATCGGCAAAATACCACTCTGTGGTAAAATCAATATTAATAGACTCTTCAGGTTCTAAGAAAGCGTTACGTGCATTGGCACTGACTTCAATATCTTTTAAAGCGACTGTTGGGTTAGTGGTTTCATCTTTAGGTTTAGAGGGATCTAGGTAAACCTCTTGGTAATCCAAATTAATGTTCATTTTGTTAGCAGAATCAACAAGGCTTGGGTAATAAAGGCTTTTAGAAGCGCTGAATCTTACGACTACTTCATCAGTAACACCTAAACTAAGGTTTAAGCTAGGTAGTACTGCAGTATAATCTGTACCGTCAACTGTGCTAGAAAAACTTTCACCTGAGGCTAATGCAAAAATACTTTGATAGTCATTTTGCATAACTTGGTAAAGGGAACCCTCTTCATCAGTGCCACGTTTAGATGTTTGCGGTGTATTGATAGCACCGGTTGACTGCAGCTGGTAATCAACATAACGTAAACCAAAGTTACCTCTTAGTACCATATCTGACTGTCCAAGGTCAAAATCAAAATCACCGCGCACATAAAATTCAGTACGCTCTGTATTACTTGAACTAATATGACGAGGAGCAAAGTGACTGAAAACACGATCATCTAAGTCGGCATAGGGTAGTGCGCAACCGCCGCTTCCATCCATAGCATTACCTTCAGCACTCCAAGTGCCACAACCATCACGCAGGGTTTGCGCGTAATTTTGTGCTAGGTTCATTTGAGGAAATAAGTAGCTGTTATTCGGACCTCTTAAGGTATCTCCATTGTAGTGATCCGCAAAACTAACACGGTCGAATATCTCAGGAACAACTTGCGGTGAAGCATTATAGGAGTCTTGGTCATTCCAAGGGGTACCCAAAGCCTGCCAGCCTTCGTAATCGGTATCACGAACGGTCAACTCTTTTTCGGAATAATAAACACCTGCTTTTATCGCAGTAAAAACACCCTCTAACTTGTATTCAACATCTAACTTAAAGCTATCAGAGGTTGCTTCATTGTGCTCTTCTTGTTGCATACCACTAGCCATTCTTAAAACGGGTCTTGTGTTAGCTTCAACGTCTGGAGGAGTAGACGTATTTGAATTCAAATACTCAATTGTTGGGTTATCACCTCTTAAATCCATAAAGAATGGTGCATGTTCACTGGCTTGATTACCATTAATTCGAGAGGTAAGTGAGTTATTATGAACAATTTGCTCAGATGCAATATGTTGGTAATCTACTGCAATCGTTAACAGATCTGTCGGCTTAAAGACGATATTTAAAGAGGTATCGTCAATGGTACTTTCGTTGTAGTTATAACGCGAACGAAACTGAAGTGGTAATTCTGGACTGGTTCCACGACCGACACCCGAAGTAAGGTAGCCGTTGCCATCTACTGTCAAAGGATAATCTTGATTGTTTCCTTCGTATCCATCGAACCATTGGATGCCATTTGGCGCATAAGATAAGAAGCCGCGATCACCAGAAGCAATGACATACTCTTTATACTCTAATGACGCTTCAGAACTGATATGCTCTAATGTAGCTGTGATTCTTTCATCAGTACTTTGCCACTGTAAGCTGGCTGTGATGCCTTGTCGCTTACGATCATTTTCTGCACTCGTCATAGTATAACTAGCCGGTGCATACCATGTGGCTCCCTCAGGTTGTCCTTCAAGCTCTTCAGCTTCAAAAGGTGCAGTATAGCCTGCTTCGTCTTCAGCTGTATACTGAACTGTATCAGCAAAATCAGGACCACAAGCACGCCAATCTGCGGCGCCAGGAATACAAGGATTAGAATACTGGCCGGCAAGAACGCCTGGACTCGGTGTTCCCCAAGCATCGTACGAGAAAGTATCTGCAGGACCACGGCTGTGGGAATTTCCTAAGCCGAAACCATCGCCACGTGTTTTAAACTCAGAGTGAGATGCAGCAACCAATACGCCGAATTTACCGGCACTAGTATCCCAACTGTCAGAAAAAAGTGCGCTGAACGATGGTGTAGTGTCATCGCGGTAATCACTATAATTTGCTTTCACACCAACGGCAATAACCTGCTTGTCAGAATCAAAAGCCTTTCGCGTAACCAAGTTTACTGTGCCTGCGATACCGCCAGAAATTTGATCCGCAGTTTGGCTTTTATAAACCTCTACAGCACCTAATAATTCTGCAGGAAAGTCCTCATAACTTAGGCCTCCATTGGGGTTTGCGCTGAATGAATCGCGACCATTAATTTCGCTACGCACACGGTCTAAGCCGCGCACTAATACCCCTGTGCCTTCATCGGCAAAATGTTTTGGGTCACTAGATGATGCGAAACGTTCAATAGTTACGCCAGGTAAACGTTGAAGTGCTTCAGTAACAGATACATCGGGTAATGCTCCGATATCTGATGCGGTTATCGCATCCATTACCGTGTCGGCATGTCGTTTTAAACTCTGCGCGCTCTCAATGCTGTTACGCATGCCGCGAATTTCAATTACTTCTACCTCTTCTTCCTTGATTTCTTTTGTCTTTGTTTCTTCAGCAGCATAAGCCATTGATGATAACGAGCAAGCAATTGCAGCCGATACGGCAATTGCGAGGCGTTTCTTCTCAAATTTATTCGACATTGTATTCCCCTTGATTTTATTGTTTTTATTTTATTATTTTGTTTCCTTTATAGCTTAACAAATGACAGCGCTGTCATTTGTTAAGCTATAAAGGCAAAAAATAAAGTCCCACATGCTTGTAAAAAATACAAATAGTATTCAGTACTAGCTTATAAATAAATGTATCTATTTTATGAAGAAGGCGACCTGCTGACAAAATAAAATAGGTTGGATATTAAAGATTTGTGTAAGGGAATCCTAAACGATTAAACAACAATCATTTTATTCCGTAAAACATTAATAGTGTCACTTGGTTAATGTTATACCTATTTTTTTGTACATACTTAATAAAGCAAGTCGCCACTCCTAGTCCAACAATATTTGGCTAATCACAATGCCAAAGTTACTAAGTAACATTAAATATGTATTGAACTGGTTACTTTTTAACACTAGTATGCGTATTAAATCAACACATATTTACATTTGTTTTGTATTTTTTCTTAACGAGAATGAAAGTTGTAATAAAACAAATGACTACTTTAGGTAAATAAATCTTGATTAATAAACAAACAGAATTTAATGGTGACAATATAAATATTGCCAAGCAGGACGCCTATGAAAAAGGCAGTGGCTGTTTGATAACCCTTGAAAATAAAGGCTGGGATCTATTAGCTGAAGAAGTGAGTTTTCCAATTGCTGTTATTAAAGAAACATCGTTATTAAGCAATGCTAAGTGGATGCAAAAATTTAGTGATAGCTCAGATGTGAAACTAGCGCCTCACGGTAAAACGTCAATGGCGCCCGAGTTATTTAAGTTGCAACTTGAACAAGGCTGTTGGGGTATAAGTTTAGCGACCGTGCCACAAGTGATTAATGCATACACTAGTGGTGTTAAGCGCATAATTTTAGCTAATCAGCTAGTCGGTAAATATCATTTTAAACTGATTGCGGACTTGTTGCTAAAAGGAAGTTTAACGTTTTATTGCTTTGTCGACTCAATTGAAAATGCTCAGCAATTAGATGAGTATTTTACTCAACGTGGTGTTTCATTAAATATTTTAATTGAATTAGGTGTTGAAGGAGGCCGCTGTGGTTGGCGTGATCTTGATGACATGTCGGCATTGATTGATATTATTTCGCAAAGTCAAAGTTTACAGCTTTGTGGAGTAAGTTTTTATGAAGGGGTAATACATGGTAATGAGGCACAAGCAAACATTTGTCAATTTATCGATAAGGTCAAAAAACTAACAAATGACTTAGCAACACTTAATGTTTTTGCCAACCCTGAGGTAATTATTACCGGTGCTGGTTCTGCTTGGTACGATGTTGTCGCAAAACAGCTAATGGCTGATGCTCATGACAACAGGGTAAAGTTTCAAGTCATTATTCGTCCTGGCTGTTACTTAATTCATGACACTGGAATATACCAAATGGCACAGGAACAGGTACTTGAACGCAGCCAGTTGGCGTGTGATGTGACAGGTGAGCTTACCTCTAGCCTCGAATTATGGGCATATGTGCATTCAATTCCTGAGTCGGGTTTTGCCATTATAGGGTTAGGTAAGCGAGATGCTGCTTTTGATGCGGGCTTACCAACACCCGAATATGTTTATCGCCCTGGTGATAAATCACCAAGGAAAGTGGACGATTCATGGCAGGTCACCGATATTATGGATCAACACTGTATGATGAAAATAACAGCAAATGCTTCGTTATTACCAGGAGATATAGTCATATTCTCTAGTTCTCATCCATGTTTGACCATAGATAAATGGCGTCACCTTGGCATAAGAGACGAAAATTTTGTCGTTAATAAAACGATAGCGACCTTTTTCTAGATAGTTAAGGGTAATTCATTTGAATAAGCGAGTAGAAGTATTGGATATTGTTAATAAAATCAAAGAAGGTTTACGCCATTTTAGTCCCGCAGAGGAAAAAGTTGCTCGCTTTATATTAGCAGATATTAATTATGCGGCTAATGCCCCGATCAATGAACTTGCAGAAAAAGCAGAAGTGAGTCACGCCAGTATAACCCGCTTAGCACGCACATTGACGTGTGAAAATGTACGGGATTTAAAGCTGAAATTAGCGCAATCGGCTGCGGTTGGTGCCCGCTTTAATAATGAAGACACTGT
>JALJPA010000152.1 GCA_022969215.1 Colwellia sp.
CATTGATGACGTCATCGATATCATCCGTGAAACCGCAGAGCATTCCATGATGAGTATGGCCGGTTTAGACGATGAAGCGGATACCTTTGCTCCGGTACTCAAGAGTACTAAGCAGCGCTCATTGTGGCTGGGTGTTAACCTTATTACCGCATTGATGGCTGTAGCCGTTACCAGTATGTTTGAGGGTGTCTTTCAACAACTAGCTATTCTAGCCGTATTGAACTCTTTGGTTCCTAGTATGGGTGGCGTTGCCGGTAATCAAACCTTAACACTGGTTATTCGTGGGATGGCATTAGGTCATGTCGGTGACAGTAATGCTCGGGCATTATTGAGTAAAGAGGTAGCGATTGGCTTTTTAAATGGCATTATTTGGGCGACGTTAATTGCCACTGTCGTAGCTATTTGGAAACAAGATTTAATGCTTGGTGGCGTTATTGCTTTCGCCATGTTGATGAATATGACCGCCGCAGGGCTTGCTGGGGTTAGTATTCCACTACTATTAAAACGTTATAAAATTGACCCAGCCCTAGCCGGCAGTGTAATTATCACCACGGTGACCGATGTAGTAGGTATCTTTGCTTTCCTAGGAACAGCAACGCTGCTGCTTACTTAGTAGTTAGTTAGCTTACATATTAATCAACAAAAAAGCGTTACCTAATCAAATAGATAACGCTTTTTCTACTTATTCCACAGAGTAGTGGTTAAGTTTAAGTAAACTTTCTAACTTGATAGTTTGGCTTAATTCAAGAAAAACTTACGCGTCAATAGGAAGCCTATTGCAAGTCAGTTTGCCGATGAAGTAAGTAAAAATAGCGGTTAGTGTCCCGCGACTTGCATTTCATCAATCAAAATAGAGCCGGTTCTGATACTACCACGTAAATCTACATCAGAGCCAACAGCAACAATACCTTTGAACATCTGCGCTAAATTCCCAGCGATAGTAATTTCACTCACTGGGTAAGAAATTTCTCCGTTTTCGACCCAAAACCCTGCCGCGCCGCGAGAGTAATCTCCATTAATAACATTAACTCCTTGCCCCATTAATTCAGTTACTAATAAACCTGTTCCTAGGGTTTTTAACATAGCATCAAAGCTACCATCATGACCTTGTGCGTCGACGAACCAATTATGAATACCACCGGCATGGCCTGTAGTAGTTAGTCCTAATTTACGGGCTGAGTAGCTAGTCAATAAATAGGTTTGTAAGGCACCTTGAGTAATAATCTCCCTATCTTGGGTTAATACGCCTTCACTATCAAAAGCGCTACTGGCTAACGCTTTAGCAATATGAGGTCTTTCACTGATATTCAAAAACTTAGGGAATACATCATTACCAATGGCATCAAGTAAAAATGAGGATTTACGATATAAATTGCCGCCACTGATCGCGGCAATAAAATGTCCCCAAATGGTATTGGCAATATCCGCTCTGAATAATACAGGTACTTTTCCGGTCGCTATTGTTTGTGGTTTTAGGCGAGACAGTACCTCTTGCGAAGCTTGTAGACCAATATTTTTGGCACTTTCAAGTAAAGAAAAATCTCGATTAACCGTGTAGGCATAGTCGCGTTCCATATCGTCACCATCGCTGGCAATCATCACACAGCTTAAACTATGGCGAGTGCTTGGGTAACCCACCAACTGCCCATGGCTATTACCATAGACTTTAAAGCCAGAAAAACTATCAAAGCTCGCGCCGTCTGAATTACTAATACGTGGGTCGACGGCTAATGCGCTTTCCTCACATTCTTTTGCCAGCTCAATTGCTTCTTCGGTACTTATTTCATGTGGATGATATAAATCTAAATCAAGTGGCTGCATAGCCAGAAGTTCTTTATCTGCAAGCCCTGAACAATCATCTACCGAGGTATATTTTGCAATGTTGACTGCTGCAGTAACCGTTTTGATTAGTGCCTGCTCTGATAAGTCAGCTGTAGAAGCACTGCCTTTACGCCCCTGCCGATAAACAGTAATGCCTAAAGCACCATCATTGGTAAATTCAACATTTTCTACTTCACCCATGCGGGTACTAACACTTAAACCTTGTTGACGGCTCATTGCCACTTCAGCACCATCTGCGCCAAGAGATTTAGCCAGTTCAAGTACAGTGGCAACACGTGCTTTTACTTCACTGAGTTGTTGGTTGATTAGATCATTCGATTTGGAGGCTGGGGTCATATTGGTTTCTACTTTCTCTTTTCTTTTTAAGGAGTAACAAGGTTAAAACAGTAACTTTGCATATTAAGTACTGTGAACTATCGAGATTATATTAAGCTATTTACTTGGCGCAACTTGGTTAGATACCGCTCGCCGTGATTAAAACACTTTTATCTCGAACAAGGTTTGACCACAAAAGATCAACAGCCCCTATAAATTTAGTGATATAATAAGGGTAATTATTATTTATTTTACCATGGTATTAGACATTATTATGCCCCAGTCAGCCAACGATATCGACGATTCATCACAAGAAATGGAAGAAGAATTTAAAAGTAAAACCGAAATAAAACGTGAAATGCATCAATTGCAAGATTTCGGCCAAAGCTTAGTGGACATGTCTAAGCATCAGCGTAGTCGCTTGCCTTTAAGTGAAGACCTAAAATACGCTATGGTTTTAGCTGACAAGATCTCCAATAAACATGAAGCTTTGCGTCGCCACATTCGTCATATAGCTAAAATATTAGTGGAAACTGACTTAGAGCCAATTCATCATGCTATCGAAGTTATGGCTAATAAACATCAACAAGAATCGGCAAAATTTGTCCGTTTAGAAAATATTAGAGATGAATTAATTGCGCAAGGTAATGACGCTGTTGAAGCATTAATAAGTGAATTCCCTAAAATTGAGCGACAAAAAATCAAGCAATTAGTTCGCAATGCCGCGAAAGAGAAAAAAGCTGAAAAACTAGGTAAACATTATAAAAACCTGTTCACTTACTTAAAAGCTAATGCTTAAAACTAGTGCCTTAAAGCTAATAGCTTAAAAATGTAAACGAGTAAGTATTAGCAAGCACTAATTGAAAAATCAGTGCTTGCTAACATATCAAGGTTAGCTGTTAACTAAGGCTAATTACTGGGTACCACCAATAGTCATCTCATCAATTTTCAGCGTCGGTTGACCGACACCAACAGGTATACTTTGGCCATCTTTACCACATATACCAACACCGGCATCAAGCTTTAAGTCATTACCCACCATACTGATTCGTTTCATCGCTTCAGGACCATTACCTATCAAGGTAGCGCCTTTTACTGGTGAGGTTATTACACCATCTTCAATTAAATACGCTTCTGAAGTGGTAAAAACAAACTTTCCAGAGGTAATATCAACCTGACCACCGGCAAAGTTTGGCGCATAAATACCTTTTTTCACTGACTTTATAATATCTTCAGGGCTAGACTCACCGGCTAACATATAGGTATTAGTCATGCGAGGCATAGGTAAATGCGCATAAGATTCACGTCGTCCATTACCTGTGGGTTTTACCCCCATAAGACCGGCATTATGTTTATCTTGCATATAGCCTTTTAAGATACCCTTTTCGATTAAGACGTTATATTGTCCAGGTGTACCTTCATCATCTATAGTAATAGAGCCTCGACGATTAGCCAAGGTACCATCATCAACAATGGTACAAAGCTCGGAGGTAACTTGCTGACCAATTTTACCAGAAAAAGCCGACGAACCTTTACGGTTAAAGTCACCCTCTAGACCATGACCAACGGCCTCATGCAATAATACCCCAGGCCAACCAGCTCCCAGCACTACTGGAAAAGTACCTGCTGGTGCTTCAATGGCAACTAAATTAACTAACGCTAGTCTAACCGACTCTTCAGCGTAAGCCAGGTAACGCGCTTTGTTATCGCCAGGTTCAACTTCAAAGAAGTAACTGTAATCAGTACGTGCACCACCACCAGCACTTGCGCGCTCTCGTTTGCCATTTTCTTCAACTAACACTGAGCAGTTTAACCGTACTAATGGACGGATATCCGTACCATAAGTACCATCGCTGGCACTGATTAAAATAGTTTCATATACACCGGATATACTCGCAATAACCTGTTTAACTCGACTATCAACTTGACGCGCATGTGCCTCGATCTTGTGCAGTAAATCAATCTTTTGCTCTTGGGTTAAACTGCCAAGTGGCTCAACAGCTTGATAAACCTGAATAGGTGATTGACGAGTAAAAGCTTTAACGGTAGCGCCTGTACCACTATCAGCAATACCTTTAGCTGCATCAGCGGCCTGTTGCAGTGCTTCAGGAGATATTTCATCCGAATATGCAAAGCCGGTTTTTTCGCCTGAAATGGCTCTAACACCAACACCACGCTCAATATTATACGAGCCTTCTTTAACAATACCGTCTTCTAGCACCCAGGATTCATGCTGACTTGCTTGAAAATATAAATCAGCATAATCAACTTTACGTCCCATCATGCTTCTTAAGGTTTTTGCTAATACTTCATCATCAATATGACTATCACTTAATAAGGATTTTTCAACACTATTCATTAGGTATAAGCTCTACTTCTATGTTCTTTAATTATAATCGCTGCAATTAATTATTCAGCGGCGAGTTCAAAGGCATGCTTTGACGTATGTGTGTTACTTCTTGTTGTTGGTATTCAACGGTAATAAAACCTTTACCTGAGGCGATACTCTGCTCAATTTCACCCCATGGATTAATGATCATTGAATGTCCCCACGTTTCGCGACCATTTTCATGAACGCCTTCTTGTCCTGCGGCAACAATATAGACTTGGTTTTCTATCGCCCGTGCTTGCAATAATGTTTGCCAGTGCGCCTTACCTGTTACTTTAGTAAATGCACTGGGTACGGTAATTATCTCTGCCCCCGCTTTTACTAGTTGTTGAAATAAGTTAGGAAAGCGTAAATCGAAGCAAACTGATAGACCAATGTTAGCAAACTCTGCGTTAACAACTTTTATTTCTTTACCTGCTTGGGTATAACGCGATTCACAATAACTGTTAGTGCTATCACTGACCTTGACATCAAATAAGTGAATTTTATCGTATTGCCCTATCAACTCGCCATTAGGGCTAAAAACACAACTGCTGTTAGTAAACTTTTTTGCACAAGACGTTAGTATAGGTACAGTACCTGCGACTAAATAAACATTAAACTGCTGGGCAAGCTGCCCAAGCGCTGCACAAAGATCGTTCGCGAGTGCTGATTCTTTTGCTAAACTTAGCTGTTCACTGTCTTTACCACCAAAGTATAAACAACACTCAGGTAAAACAACTAAATGTTGAATCTGTTCATTTTTAACATTGTCTTGTTTAGCTATGTCAGTACTGCCGTTTTTAGCCACTATCGGAGCCGCGGTAATTTTAGCAAGTAATTCCGCTATTGTAGCGAGATTGGTGGCGACATTAGCCGCTGATGATAATTGTATCGCTGTCAATTTAACCATCAATTACCTCACTACTTATAGCTGCCAATGGCTTATTAGCCTTTGACTCGTCTTGTTTTTCATCTTCCGTTGGCACTGTGCCCTCGAGGCTAATATTCTTACTTTTGCGATCAACTTCTTTGAAGTCAGGATTATCCAAAGTACCGGTTAGTTCAAATTTAAATTCAGAAATCACTTGAGACCTAACGACTTGATCAATGGCAACGCCCGCAAGAAAAGTCACTGGATTCAAAGATGTAGCTATCCAAGCAAGTACAGGTAAACTAGAGGTCAAATTCGGTTTGTAAGACATATCATAAGCTAGCTCACCCGTTACTAAGTTAGTATACCCCGTCATAAACAAATCGCCGGCAGTACCTTTCATTTCGGTATTATTGGTCGTTAACAACCCCTGACTTAATTGATAGTTACCTGTGATATTACTGTAAAACATACCGTCACTAAAGATATCACGGAAGTCCAGCGTTAGCTTACGTACTAAAGATTGCAAACTTAGTACAGAAAAAATCTTTGCTTTATCACTAACATCCGCTAAATAGCCATCATCAAGCCGACCATTAATAGTACCGTTTAACTGACTAACATCGAAGTCATGTAGACCTCCCGCCCAGTTGAGGTTTACTTTTATTTTAGCACCACTGTCTTTAATGATGGAGTCATAACCCGCGGCTTTTAATTCTGTCTCTATATCAGCCAGCGATAGGTTACCCGCTAACGAGGTTATCGATTCTTGATCGTTATGAAGCCAACTACCCGTAAGGCTTAATTGGGTTTCCCCACGCTTAGCGGTGAAGTTAGTAAACTCAATGGTTTGTTGGTCAATGCGCTTAATGTTTACATCAACTTCCCCTAGGTCTATTGAGCCCATAGCGCAACTATCACAATGAAATTTTATTGGCGGGATATTGGCAAAGATAATATCGTTTTCCGCTTTGTCTGGCTGTTTATTTAGTAAAGGCAACTCAGCCTCCGCTACTGATTTTTTAGCTGGTGCCAGTTTTAAAAACTCAGCATTGATATCTAAACCTTGAGCTAGCCAATCGGGATAAATTTTTATTTGGCTGCGAGTTTCTTCCGCATTCAATTGTAATAGCCACCACTCAGGCTTATCTAACAAGTTAAAAGAAACATTATTGAGCTGCTGGTCTAGTATTTTTAACTGACCAATTGAGCCTCTTATTCTTTTAGGTTTCGCTAAAAAAGGCGTGGTATTTTCTGACTCTGTAGTTGCAGTTATACTTGTGCTTATAGTGGGTTGATTAATACTGTCTAGAATATCGCTGATCAGTGGTTGCCATAATGAAAAATCGGCTTGCTCTAACTTAGTCGTTATATGAAATCCGTCACTTGCCAATGCCATAGTGCCTTGCCCCAGCATCAAATTAGCACGGGTGAATGTCGTAGTGTCGTGATCTAATAAGCCGGAGAATTGCATTTTATCGCCATAATTGAGCACAACTTTAGACTGCTCCATCTGACCATTAATCTGCACCGATAAGTGATTTTCTTGTTTCTCGCTACGATCATAAGGTGGCGGTAGCAATAACTTAGTTTTGTTTAAGTCAGAATAAAAATTGGCATTGTAAGAAAAGCCACCTTGGTGGTGCTGGTGTAAGGATAAATCCCCTTGCCATGGCAGTTCGCCTTGGGTATATCGTCGTAATTGCTGCGGTACATTAGCCAACCATTGCTCTTCTTGCCATAAAGCAGAAAGTTTAATATCGGTATCGTAATAATCAGTTTTGTCCATGCCAGTAATATCGAGAGCAATAGGTAAACCCTGCCAAACAAGGGTTAAATTTTTAGTACTAATTTTATCGTTACTAAAACTTAATTGACCTTTAACTTCAGTAAAATTCATCTGCGGTGTTTGCAAACTAGCTTTATTATTAGCAAAGTCTATAGTACCACTTGCCAATGCTTTTTCATTATCGTTCAGTGGTAAGTTTAAATGAAACTCACCACTGACCTCACCAGTTACTTTTAATTGCTCTAAGACACTACCAACGCTATCTTTAAAGGGGCTTTGATTCATCAAATCGCCAATAAAGCTAGGCTCTGTTGGTTTTATCTCTGCATCTACCGTCAAAATTTGGCCGTGAGCTAAATCTGCAATACCCGCACGCACACCGGTTACATCCAAGCCGGTCAGTTTTCCCGCTCGACCAGTAATTAACATAGAATTATTAGTGAAGTTTAAATTAGCAACAAAGTCAGTGATGGCTGGCCAGTTTTCAACAAACTTAAACTCAGCTTTACTTAATTCTGCATCAACGACAAAAATACCACTACCATCGGTGAAAGGAAAACGACTGATGGGA
Organism: Colwellia sp.; assembly: GCA_022969215.1. Lineage (GTDB taxonomy): Bacteria > Pseudomonadota > Gammaproteobacteria > Enterobacterales > Alteromonadaceae > Colwellia. The sequence goes on from JALJPA010000152.1 coordinate 7,760, forward strand.
CCATTTATTAAGATCTGGGCATTTTCAACACGACCAGAGACAACAGCGGAATTAAGATAGCTAACTAAGTTATCACTCATAATAGGTAAAGGTAAGTAACGGCCCACTAAGCCCGCATTAGCATTAGAGACATTAGCCAGTAGCGCTAGGTTCACTTCACCATCAAGCGGCACCTCGACTTTAATTTGTGCCGAAACGTTAATTTCTTTCGAAAGAAAATCGAACTGTTCAACGGTCAATGCCCAACCCTTATCATCAAATTCAGCATTGAGCTGTCCTGATAAACCTTGATAGGGAAAGGCTTGTACAAACAACTTATCAAAATCTAACTTGCCCTGCTCGGCGTTAAAATCAACAGATAGATAATTGCCAACAAAACTTAGCTTGCCAGAAACATTTTCTAAGCCCGGTATCCCGTGACTAAAGTTGTTATTGAATGAGGAAAAATTTGTCAGTATTTGCAGTTCGCCATTATCTCTACGAATATGTAGATCTTCAACTTTACCCGTTAAACTCATCTCTGCTAGCACATTACGTGTTGCTTGCTGCGCCACGATTAGAGGCGCTAATTGCGCTAACATAGCAACATCTATTTCGGAGAGCTGCAGTGAAAAATCATCACCTTGTTTGGCTAACATAGCGGTAAATTGTTGAGGTGCTTGTTCGTTAAACTGTAATGATAACGGCGTACTATAAAGCTTAAAACTTTGCTCTGCCTTACCTTTAACCAGTAATACTTGCCCCTTATCTAAAACCAGCTTTTGCTGTTTTTGGTCAAATAACCAATTCATACTGCTTTGTGCGATATCTATTTGTAAGCGATCATACTCACCGTTATTGACACGTAACCAGGCGGAGAAATTAATATCGGTTTTAGTTTTATCATCTTCAAGTACTAAAACACTATCTAACCATGGAGTTATATCGATATGATTTGCTTGTAAGTAAACTTGTCCAGATAAAGCGCTGCCCTGCTCTCCTTGTAAATCTACCTTCAACTGTAAATTATTCGAACTTAAGCCGTTTAAGACCACACTGCCTTGTGCTTGATGACGTCCGTCGGTATTTAACCAATCTAATTGATTGAGTCCAATGTTGCGGGCAATAGCCTTATTTCGAACGGTCAATTGGCTTTGACGAATAGAAAAGCGCTTTATACTATGCAGAAAAAGATTACTGATAACTTCAATATCATTGGCTTCATTTTTTGTATCGACGATATCGGGGATATTGTCTTCTTTTGATGATAGCCACAAGCTTTGGGAGATATCAACTTGAGCACCGGAAAGAATAAGGTTTTTAGTGATAAGGCTTTGTTCTGTCAAAGTGCGCCAAAAATCAACTTGCAATTCAAGTCGTTTAATAAAGACAGAAGCCCTTTCAGTTTCAAGTATTTGCACATCACCAATGACAAGAATAGGCCCTGACCGCTGCCAAGTCATACTTAAGCTGCCAATGGAAATATTCGTTTGCGATATTTCGTTTAAATAATCTTGCAGAGGGATCTTGTAATGCTGCACATAAGGTAAAAATAAACGAAAGGCACTAATTAATACCGCTAACAGCACCAATAAGATGGCAACTGTTTTATAAAGGCGATTTAGCCAACGGTTAGAAGTGCTTACAATACTCATTAAAACTTAGATAGTCCTATATTTGTTATGCTGTAATCGTGCTGGGGCATTACATCATAACAACGTCAAATTGTTCCTGATTATACATGGGTTCGGCTTGTACTTTAATCACCTTACCAATAAAAACTTCAACTTCAGCTAAGTTATGGTATTCATCATTAACCAAAGACTCACTAACCGCACTTGAAGCATAAACAGTGAATTTATCTGCGTCATGGGCACGATTTACCCGCACAATTTCTCTAAGCACTTCAAAACATACTGTTTCTACTGTTTTAAGGTGGCCACGGCCGGTACAAAGTGGACATTCACCACACAATACATGTTCTAAGCTTTCGCGGGTTCGTTGCCGTGTCATCTCAACTAAACCAAGGGCTGAGAAGCCATGTAGGCTGTATTTTACTTTATCTTTACTCATCGCTGTATCTAGGCTGTGCAATACTCGCCGTTTATGATCTTCATTGTGCATATCAATAAAATCGACAATGATAATACCACCGAGGTTTCTTAGTCTTAGCTGCCTAGCAATAACTTGAGTTGCTTCGATATTGGTACTAAATATGGTATCGGCAAGATTTCTATGACCGACAAAGGCACCGGTATTGATATCTATGGTAGTCATAGCTTCAGTTTGATCTATGATCAAATAGCCGCCAGATTTTAATTCTATTTTGCGGTGCAGTGCCCGCTGAATTTCATTCTCTACCGAAAACAAGTCAAAAATAGGACGTTCACCTGGGTAATATTCTAACAGTGGTGTCAATTCAGGGACAAATTCTTTGGTAAAAGCAGCCAACTCTTGGTAGGTAAGATTAGAGTCAACCCGAATACGTTCTAGTTCGATACCAACAAAATCTCGTAGTACCCGAAATGACAATGACAAATCTTGATATAAAGGTAACTTGGTTTGTTTACGTTGTTTACGGGTTAATACTTTTTGCCATACTCGGCGTAAGAACTCGGCATCATGTTGTAGCTCAAGCTCGCCGGCACCTTCACCTGCGGTTCTTACGATAAAGCCTTGTTGCTCATCACAATAGGGGCTAACAATGTCTTTTAGTCGTTCACGCTCTTTCTCATCTTCAATGCGTAATGAAATACCTGCATGTTGAGAATGAGGCATCAACACTAAATAACGTGAAGCTATGGTTATATCTGTAGTTAATCGAGCGCCTTTCGAGCCAAGCGGATCTTTAACCACTTGCACCATAATTTTCTGCCCTTCGTGCACTAAAGAGCGAATATCGGCTACTTGCTCATTATCTTCATTTAAAATAAGTTTACTTTTAATATCAGAAGCGTGCAAAAACGCCGCTTTTTCTAAATTAATATCAATAAAAGCGGCTTGCATACCCGGTAAAACACGAATCACTTTACCTAAATAAACATTGCCAACAATGCCACGCTTGCCTTGTCGTTCAATATGCACTTCTTGCAATGAACCATTTTCAACCAAAGCAACACGTGTTTCGCTAGGAGTAACATTAATTAATAACTCGGCACTCATATATAGCCCTTACTTCAATAAATTATTTTGTATGAATCGCACCAATAAAACCAGCCTTAGCCAGTAGTTGGGCTGTTTCAAATAACGGTAAACCCACTACAGCTGAGTAGCTACCATTAATGGATTTAACAAATTGTCCGGCAATTCCCTGAATACCATAACAACCTGCTTTATCTTGCGGCTCACCAGTTAACCAGTAAGCTTGAATTTCTGCTGTTGTCAGTGTTTTAAAAACGACTTCGGTAGTTATCACTTGCCCCTGTACTCCCGCTTGGCTAACTAAGGCAATTGCCGTTAATACCTGATGTTGATTATTAGATAATAACGATAAAGTCTTAATACAATCGGCTTCGTTATCAGGCTTACCTAAAATCTGGCCATTTAATACCACACAAGTATCTGAGCCTAAAACCTGGCTGTTGGCTTGCTCCGCTTCAGGCAATAAATTCTGTATATGTTGTGCTTTTTGCTTGGCTAAGCGTAGTACATAATCATAAGCGGTTTCAGTATCGGCTACTGTCTCATCAATATCACTGACCTGTACGGTAAATTGATAGCCTAATTGAGCTAACAACTCCCTACGCCTAGGTGATTGCGAAGCTAAAATAAGCTTTTGACTAGTATTTTTTGAATTAGCTATAGGGTTTGTCATAAAAATTATTTACTGCTGTTGTAGCTAGCCCTTGAAGAAATGTCGGATTATGTGCTGCTTACTTGCTTATTGTTAGTTACTAGATAACGTTCAGTGACTTAATGCATGATTACTTGATGCACAGTTATTTAATACGAAAGTGACGACGAACACGGCGTAACAATAAAAATACCCAAGGC
>JALJPA010000153.1 GCA_022969215.1 Colwellia sp.
GTGTGAACTCATATTGATTATTGTTTTCAGGAGCAAAGCTTATCGATAAATGGTGTTGAAACTTCCTATCACTATTGATATGGCTTTCACTAAACCAAAGTAAAGGGTGGTCTTGATCAAAGTAACGTTTAGCAAACAAAGGTTTTAATGGGTACTCACCATCTGGTTTAACTTCTTTGACGTTTTCTACGGAAATAATTTCTATATTACTTTCTTGGTTACTCACATCAGGATTTATCGGAACCGATAGCTGTTGATGTGAGTAATATATAGGTTCAGCTCGGTGAGTAAATTGGTTAACAACAAGGGCGGTATTTAATTGAAAAATACTGCTATCAAATAAACCAATATATTCTGTCGGAATATCTTTTACAAAAAAGCTTAGCACCACTTGATTACTGTTAAGCGCTAAACAGGCATTATGCAGTCCGTTAAGATGAAAGTACTTTCTCTTTTCACCATAATTCAAATATTCTAATAACATTTGATAAGCGCTGAATTCATTTGCTTTTTTATCGAGTACATTAAAATCAGCCTCAAGACAGCGCGGTTTAAAACATGACTTATCTAGTAATATTTGTTGAGTAAAATTAGGATCCGACACTGAGATAAACAATAATTGCGAAAGTAACAATTCAATTAAAGCAGTTGCTCCTTCACCGAAACCATTAAGATATAAGCTTAATGAGTCAGGCATAACTTGCGAGATCATTGCTTCAGGATCATTGGTATTAATTTTCAATTGTATGACCGCATTCGCATCATGTTTTATCGGTAAATCAAAAGGAAAAGGTGCGTATCTTGCACTAACATCATTAAGTGTTAATGGAGAGAATAATGTATCATTACAAAATTTAAATTGACATACCTGCCCACTCTGATTTTTAACTTTAATTTCTTCGTGCTTTGAAATGTTTGCGGGCTCAACAAAAGCATTACAATCCGCTTCAAACTTAACACTCATAACAGAAGGCATGAGCTGATTAAAAGAAGGATACAAGACCGAACACACCGCATTGGAGAGATGAGGTAATTGCTGATCTAACTTCATTTCATTTTTAGCACTTAATAAAGCAACTGATTCCAATAAGCGAGTAATATTTGGATCTTCATAGTGCTTTTCATTTAAATGCATACTATTTGCTGCATCTGTATGCTTAGCTTTAAAATTACCGCCTGATCGTCTTATTAATGATAATTCTCGTTCAAAGTAAAGATTGAGTAATTCAGACAATTTCATTCTCCATCGATACGGTAAAATCACTAATATTTAATTTACTATTCAAATAAAACGCTTGTCCATCAACTAAGTCGCCGGAAATAGTAAACCGTATGGTATTGCTCTTATCTTTATCCACCAGAATACTAACTTCTACATTTTCTATTCTGTGCTCAAAGCTGCCAATCAATGCTTTAATTCGTGAAGTGAAAATATTTTTTCCCATTTGATAATTTAAACTTTGAATATCTTCAACGCCAAAAGCGAAAATAGAGCGCTGTGATTCAACTAAACGGGGATCTAATATAAGCAGAGGGGCTTCGCTCTCTAATAATTGTTTTAAATTATACTTAATCGAAGTCACTAAGTGCGATTCATCATTTGAGCCTAATTCTTTTAAAAAAGTTTTAATAAAAACCATTAACCTCCTTCTCCTAATTCTGTGGTCAGAAGAATTTGTCCAGCGAACATGTCAAACTGATATTGCGGCTGTAAATAAACCTCACAAGTGAATTCTCCCGGAGAATGCTCCGACTCTTTAACTTTAACTTTAGCGCTTCTTAATGGGTACTTAGATAATGTTTCATCATTTGCTGATGAAACATTAGATACATATTTACTTAACCATTTTGACAAATGTAGCTCACATTCATTAGCGTTAAGGAAACTGCCTAAAACATCGCGGATTTGTACTTTTAAATAATGAGCAATGCGACAACAAATTAATGTCGTTTGAATTAAAGAAAGCACTTTATCATCACCACTATTTTGGCCTGACCAAACAGAGTGGTTATCCATAAAATAATATTTTTTTGTTAAAGGGCTATGCGCTAAAGGTATAAAACCCAATTTGGCATAAAATTGAGCAATATTACCGAATAAACGTACTTTCGGTTGCGGTGTAAGCCAATCATGTTGAACACCCGTGTCTGGCAAATTAATCACGGCGCCTTGTAATCTATCATTCCAACGAGATTTTAAAAAACCAAACCAACTGATGCGATTAAACTCTCGAACAATTGTTGATACAAAGGGGAAATGAGCCAGTCCATAAAGCCCTCTTTGTTTATCATGTGATATTTCATTAAACAAAAAACCGCAACTGTGATTTTTATACAAAGATCGTAACTTGATTTTGGGCATCGCTAAGCCAATAAATCGACTAGATGCCATACCTCGTAGCTTTTGCCAGCTTTGGTAATCTGGACCATCAATAACACGTTGCACACGATGGGTATCTGTTAACCATTGTGCACCCGCCTCACCAAAAAAAGTTTCATCGGGTGATAAAATAAAAGGGCATAAACAGAGTTGCCCTAACGCCCCTAATAGCTCAAGGGTATATAAATCATCATAATCACTATAGTCAGTTAACTCTGCAGAGACTTGATGGTCAATAATAATAGTGCCGAATGGCTCTCCGCCTAAGGTATTGAGTTCTTTATTACCAATTTTATTGTACAGCTGACTACGTTTTAAACTACTTGATAAATTAACATCACTCGATATGGTGTTCCAATCAAAATCAAGGCACTTTATTTTGATTCTATTTTTATTAAATGGCACATTGACTAAATTATTTAGGCCACGCCAGCTTGCTTCAAGTGCTGTAAATTCAGAGTGTTGTAATATTTTAGAGAGTTGGTCACTTAATGCAGAATCAATCTCTGCGATAAGTGTAATGATTAATGCTGTAAATGTATCGGCTGTCAATGATGATATTAAACCCTGATCTAATTCAGTCATCAGTGACAAAGCTTGTTGCAAATACTGGGGGTCTTCACTATTTAACGTATTCAGCTTTGTTAACCAAACAGTATTTTTTTTTATATGCATACTATTATTAGGGTCTATTTATCATTCGGTTTAGCAAAAATTGCTTTTGAAAAAGGGCAATCAGGGTATTTTATTTAATCAATGTGATTTTACAATACACGACCAATAGGAGTGATTTCACTCAATTAAGTCATCAAAAAAATACGACTACTGAGAACCTATTTACAACGAATAAAAAAGTTGTGAATAGCCAAACAACGGTAAAAAATAAATTATCAACGAGCTTAAATAACATTAAAGCATAACCTTAGATTATGCCTTAATGCTTTATTAGGTATTAGCCTGGGATCTTGGTTACCATGCGAACAGAAGTCGTTAGTGACTCCATTTGTAACCATGGCCTCAAGTGAGCAATTGCTGAAAATGATCCAGGTTTACCTGGCTGTTCAACAACTTCAATAGCCGATTCGGCTAAAGGTGTTTTTGCTCGTTGTTCATTACCGATAGCACCTGGATTTGTAAACTGGCTGATCCAAGTATTCAAATCACGAGATACATCTGCCGCTTCAAGGTTTGAACCTAACTTATCACGTCCCATTATTTTCAAATAATGCGCGATACGGCTACTTGCCATAATAAATGGTAAGCGTGCTGAAATAGCCGCATTAGATGTTGCATCAGGATCAGTATAGGTTTTAGGCTTCTGCGTTGTTTGTCCACCGATGAATACAGCGTAATCAGAGTTTTTATAGTGAACTAATGGCAAAAAGCCTAAGTCACTTAATTCCTTCTCACGTTCATCAGTTAAATTAACTTCCGTTGGACATTGCTGTTGAATATCACCTGCTTCAGATTTAAACGTCAGATTTGGTAGAGATTCCACCTTACCACCGTTCTCCAGACCACGAATCGATGTACACCAGCCTGATGCAGTATATGCTTGAGTCATTTTAAGACCCATTTCAAATGCCGCATTAGACCAAACAATTTGATCATTGCCGGTAGGTTTTGGATTACCTTCAGTGTCAGTAGCTAGTTCTTCATAATCGAAAGACTTAGTAGCAATGCCTTTTTGACCATAAGGTAGACGAGCAATTGTTTGTGGTAATGTTAACGTAACATAACGCGCATCATCACTTTCTCTGAATGAATTCCAAGAAGCGTAAGCTGGTGAATCAAATGCTGGTGCAATGGGTTTACCTTCATTAAAGACTTCATAGCTATCTAATTCGAACATATTAGATGAGGCAGCAGCAACAAAAGGAGCATGACACGCAGCAGCCACTTCGCCCATATAACGTAACAATGAAACGCTCTCATCGCTTGCATCAAATTGGTAATCCCCTAATAGTAAACCGTAAGGTTCACCACCAGCAGTGCCGTACTCGCCTTGATAGAGCGTATTAAATAATGGGCTGCGATCGATTGCAGGAGCATCTTCAAACTGCTCTAAAAGATCCTCACGATTGTAATCAGCCATTTTAATTTTTAAACTTGATCCTAACTCACTTTCGCGGACAAGTTTATTTAATCCGCGCCATGAACCTTCAAGTTTCTTAAACTTATCTTGCTGCATAACAGCAGATAACTGTTTAGAAAGCTTTTCATCAATCGCCGCGATAGCATTTTCAATAGTTTTGGTTAAGTTTTTATCCCAAGTTATTGTACCCTGTGTAGCTTGGTCCATTAACGTTGAAATTAACTCTTTAGTCGCATCTGGAGTCGTTTGTGTGGTCGCTGCAATTGCTCTATCTAAAAAGCTAACATCTTTTGCTTCACCTTCCAGTGCACCAGCTTTTTCTTGTTCAGTGCTCATTATGCTTCATCTCCCGAGTTCAAGCCTAATTCATCAGATAACGACTTAATAGTATCTGCACTAGTTAATACTTCCTTAAGCAGTTTCTCAAGATCACGAGAACGATCTGCTTTACTGAGTAATACTTTCAATTGATTACGTGTTTCGACTAAGTTTTTCAGTACATCAACTTTTTCAACAATGGCTTCAGGTGTAAAATCTTTCATCGATGAGAATGATAAGTTTGCTTCGATTTGCCTATTATCATCTGTCAGCACGTTATCACCTTTCAGGTTAAGCTCTGGCCCAACACGGTTTAGAACTGCGTCAAAGTTATCTTTATCTATTTGAAAAAACTCTCGGTCAGCAGCATCTGGTTTATCTTCTCTATCCGCTGAAAAATCACCAAGAACACCAACAACAAAAGGTAATTCTTTAGTTTCTAAAGCGCCGTTAGTTTCAACATCATAGGTGATGCTAACGCGATTTTTACTTACACGTTTATGTTGTGAATTTAATGCCATTATTTTATTCCTACATTCATTATTTAATGATTACTTCAAATCAGCTTGTGAAGTGATTTCAGCCGTTTGTGTATTAAAAGCAACTTCTGCTGATTTCTCAACCTTGCCACCTTCAGACTCGACATAATACGTCTGAGAAATAGTTGCATAGGTCATTGCGAAATTTTCATTTGGTTGGCTGCCATCACTCCCTGCAATAGAGTAACTAGAAATACGTGTGTTTTCTAAAGTAATAATTAAATATGGGATCAAACCTTTACCCGCACGATTTGGTTTGGTGAAAACAATCTCTATCGTTTTACCTGTCTCACCTGGGGCAAATAGGAATGTAGTTAAAAATGGACTTGCCCCATCTAACTGTTTCGAGCACTGCACTTCACCAAGAGCAACCATGCCACCATCATTGTTATCGGAGTTACCAATGTCTACTGAGACATTTCGCATAGCACTCCAAGACATAGAGTCTATAGCAAAAAAGCCTTTCTTACCGCCGATATCAGTTACCGTTGCTGAGCCTTTGATAGTGTCGTTTCCATCAATTCTCATGTAAATTGAAGCCATATTCTATTCCTCGTTGTGTTTATATAATTATTTAGTTAATACTATGAAATATAGTTCTTTAAAGCCGGCAAATATAAATATGATATCTCTAAAGCATTTACAAAACGATTTGGTTAATTAACTTATCGTTTTAGGTGTATGGAGATAGCAGCAATATTCTATTCTTTTACCAACTAAACTCTGTATTTCCGTTTTTTTCAGCGCCTTCTGGAGCACTTACAGTATTACGAGGGGAAACCTCTCCATCTACTGGCATTAGAGCCTTTGTAGTTGACTTAGAATCGCTAACTGTGTCATTTATAACTGATACTTTGGCATCTGTCGAGTTGTTATAGCTCATCGGAGCAGTCAGTTTACTTGCCGGGAGTTCAGCTTTATCTCCACTGATACCTGTAACCAAATTAATTTGCTCTAAAACTTTATCGTTACCTGAGACTAACTCTTGCATTAGGTCAGGCAGGGACATATACCCCCATCGAATCGCTTTTTCTAGTAAATACGATACTGGACTATGAGGTTCATTTTTCGAAAAATACTCGGCTATATTGCGTAATTGAAGAAAAGCAGAATCTCTATTCATCGGCTGCTTACCTGCCGCGATAACAGGTGATTCAGCAACAGCTATTTTTCGGTCAGATGTTGCCGTCTGCTGGCTAATTTCTGTGTTGATATTATCATCTATATTTGCACTAGAATTCTTCTCAACTGGGGTCTCAATCTGAGTATCAACCTGGACATCAACTTCTTTAGGTTCCGGTATTTGGTCAAGCGGCCAATGTGGAAAACACTCCTCAACTAAATATTTTATCGCTTGTAAACAATCTGACAAATTTGTTTTTAGAAATTGTGTACTAATGGCTGAGAAAGACAACTCTGTCATCTTACTTTTTAACCAAAGTTCAAGCGAGTCTATCGACTGAATTGCGAGATCAAGGGCTTTAATTGATGTCGTTATATCCGCTTTATACGAGGAAAAGTCTTTTTGAGCCTTAGATTTAAGCGCCGGCAAGGTGCCGGCTTTAGTAGCCGACAGGTATTTTGTTAGAGTAATGTCTCCAACTAATGCAAGCATTTGTAATGGCATATATAACAAACCACTACCATTGCTTTCCCCCAGTAATTGAACCAATGATTTAAGTTGCAGTTCGGCGCGCTCAGATGCTTGCTCCTGGATTTCAGAAGATTTAAGTTTATTATCGGGTAAATATGGATTTATACCCGGCCAAAATGTTTCAATAAAAGGCGTGAGCGTTGCTAAGCTTGTCGCTACTTTATTAATAGAATCGCTTTGAAAGGCTAGTGACATAACCCACCAGCAATATATCTCTATGTCTTTACTTTCGTCATTCAATGTTTGCCAACATGCATCACTTACTGCTTGCCAATTTTTTTGGTTTTCATCAAATAATTCTTCATCATTTGATGAGTCAGGGGTTTCACTAAATCGTCGAAAAGAAGACTGGGCAGCATTAAACGTATTTCGTAAAGCACGATATTGTGCACGTTCACCTTTCAGATAACGTCCTGAAGGTTTATCGCCTTCAATAGGCTCTAACAGTTGTTTGTAATCCAAAAAAACCTCATTAATTTTTACAATAAAACAAGAGACAATCTTTACTCACTTCATTAAAGTAATTGGAAAATATCACTAAATCAAGTGATTACTTAATTTAACATATTTATAATGAAGTGTTACCCTTTGTAACAAAAAACACACTAATTCGTTCAAACAAATAATAACAATGATTACTCGTCTAATTGGCTTTTCAAGGCTGTAAAAATTGTCATTGCTGTATCAAAATCATATGCATCAACAGCTTCAATAAGTTCGGACAGTTGCTGATAGTATTCGGTACCTTGGAAGATAGGCTCAAGTTGCTCTAAAACATCACTAGCATCGGTATCAAAATCATCGATCAGCTCTTCCAATTCGGCAAAAATCGGTTTGATTCTCCCCCTATCTAGCACTTGTGATTCAGCTATAGTTTTAACCGGGGTCGATAATTTACTTAGTTCTTCAACTACAGGTACTAAATCTTGTATTACATTATTCAACAATCCTTGTATTTTTTCACTCACTTCACCATTAACTTTTAAAGTTCCTGCCTCAAAGGCCCCTTCACAAGCTTGCTCTAATACTTTTGCTGAATGCTGTATTAATTTAGCACCAATATTTCCTGCCGTTCCTTTGAGTGTATGTGCACATCTTAGCGCAGCCTTATCATCATTATCTTGTATCGCGTCTAAAAATTGTTGTCCAAAGTTTTGGTAACTACTTGCAAAACGTTTCAATAACTTCAAGTAAAGCGCTTTATTATGTTGAGTAACGGCTAACCCTGCTTCTGTATCTATGCCTAACACACTCGGTATCTCCGTTTCATTACTGCCACTTGTTGATGAATCTGATTTAATAATTACTTTTGCTTTCGGTTCCTTTGGCGTTATCCATTTAGCCATGGTGATAAACATGCCATTAACATTGATTGGTTTAGCGATATGGTCATTCATACCACTGGCAATCACCCTTGCTTTATCTTCAGCCATAGCATTAGCTGTCATCGCAATTATAGGTAAGGATTGATATTGAACTTGTGCTCTTATTTTTTTAGTCGCGGTATAGCCATCCATCACCGGCATCTGACAATCCATTAATATGCCATCAAACGACTGCCTAGTAAGTTCATCAAGCGCTTCTTGACCATTTTCAGCAAGCGTAACTGATAAACCATTCATAGTCAGTAATTCCATCGCCAGCTCTTGGTTCATTTCGTTATCTTCAACAAGTAATAGATTAGCACCTTGCAAATGAGCAATGGCATTTTCTGCCAAGTTGTCTTTTTCGGCGACATAGCGCTCACTAACAACATCTTTGCCCATCGCTAACAAGATGGAGTCGAGTAAGCCCGAAGCGGTTACAGGTTTAGTCAAAAAGCCACTTATATTAATCTGATTGGCCGCATTTGATAATTCTTCTCGGCCATAAGCGGTTACCATTATTACTGTTGGTACATTCTCAATCAATTCACTTGTTTGTATTTCTTTGGTCGTTTCAACACCATCTTTCCCGGGCATTTTCCAGTCCATAAAGACTAAGTCGTAAGGCGCGTTTAAATCGGCACCTTTCAATAAGGTAAGCGCTTGGTCGCCAGTATTTGCTTGATCAACTTGAAAGCCAAAACCTGTAAGTATCGTTGATAAAATTTCTCTTGCGGTTGCATTATCATCAACAATTAAAATACGTAATATGCCTAAATCTGCTTCAACTGGCAGGCGCGGAGACATACCATTTTTTTGTTTGCCAAGTTGCGCAGTAAAGTGGAAAGTACTGCCAATACCCGCTTCACTTTCAACCCAAATTTCACCTTGCATTAATTCAGTTAACTTTTTAGATATAGTGAGTCCTAATCCAGTACCTCCATATTTTCTGGTAATGGAATTATCTGCCTGCGAGAATGATTGAAATAACTTAGCTTGTTGCTCTGGTGTCATTCCTATACCTGTATCTCGAATAGAGAAATGCACTACTACTCCTTCATCACCAACAAATTCTTTTACTTCAACTTTAATAACAACATCACCACCCGCTTCGGTAAATTTAACCGCGTTGTTACCGAGGTTAATCAATATTTGTCCTAAACGTAATGGATCCCCAATTAGGGCAGTAGGTACTTCAGCTGATACATCAAAATGTAATTCTAGTGCTTTTTCTTCTGTCTTTAATCCTACTAAATTTGATAAATTATCCATCACATCTTCTAAACGAAAATCTACATTTTCTATGTCTAATTTACCGGCTTCAATTTTTGAAAAATCTAAAATATCATTAATAATGCCCAACAAAGATTCAGCGCTACGATGAACTTTTTGAATATAGTTTCTTTGTTTAGGATTGAGATCCGTTTCTAATGCTAAATAACTCATACCAATTATTGCATTCATTGGTGTACGTATTTCATGAGACATATTGGCAAGAAAATCGGATTTAGCTTGTGTGGCTTCTTCAGCAGAAGTTTTCGCCATTAACAAATCATTTTCCATGTTTTTGGTATCATTTATATCAAGGTTAATACCAATAACACGCGACGCATAACCATTCTCATCGCGATCAAATGCTTTACCAACACTGAGTATCCATTTCCATTGTTCTTTAGCTGTTTTCATTCTCACTTCTGCACGAAAAACATCGGTTTTTCCTTGCATATGAAAATCTAAAGCGGTGAGCATCTCACCAAGATCTTCAGGGTGAACCAACTGTTGCCAATAATTATTAGCATTACCATATAAACGGTGTAATCCTATTTTGCTATAACCAAGCATGGATGCCCAAACGTCACCGATATCAAGATGTTTAATTTCTGAATCCCAATCCCATAACCCCGCATTAGCTCCTGTCATCGCCAGCTCTAGTTGACGTTGACTATCAAATAACTCTCTTTCCGCAACTTTTAAGGTGCTGATATCAACAACCGAACTAATAATTCCTCGGGGACGCCCTTCTAATTCAAAAGAGGTTCTCATATAGATAACATCACGCTCACTGCCATCAGCGAACTTTAACTTCATTTCATTATGAGTACTGCCACCGTTGGCAAGTAATTTCTCATCTTCCTGATGAAATTTTTCACGTAAATCTTTCGGAAAGAAATCGGTATCAAGTAAAGATTTACCTAAAACATCGACACGATTTACGCCAAACGCTAATTCGAATTTTTTATTTACGGCATAAATATTTAAAGATTCATTCGATACCTTTACTGGATTAGGTAACGCATCAAGTAATGCTTCTTGATAGCTCAATAAGCGCTCACGCTGCTTTTGTTTATTTAGAGCACTTCTCAAATAATATGAAAGACATAACGATAAAATAAAAATAAACAATGGAATACTAATTATGTCTAATTCGTTAACAGCAAAAGCATTAGGATCAGCACCAACGATTTCAATTTCCCATTTATTGCCGCCAATAATTAATGTGCGCTTATAATGTAAGCTCTTAAACTCAACTAACTCTTCTATTGGCAGCGCTTTTGATGATCTAGATGGGTGGTAATGTAATGTTATGTTATTGGTTAAGTCTTTAAAGGAAATATGCATGCCGCCGACTGACGTATATTTATTTATCGCAAAGTTCACCATAGCATCAACATCAATGATACTGATTGCATATCCTTTTAATGCTAAGTTCCTCTCTTTTATTGATTCATGAGGTAAATGCGTAGAATATATTGGCAACAGCATAGCGATATAGTTTTTACCCGGATAGGCGAAACTTAAACGATTTGTTATCGCTGGACTATTACTTTCAACAGAGCGAGTCATTGCCTGTTGGACATGTAAGATACTTGAAAAATCTAACCCGATTACCGATTTATTTTTAAATTTATGGGTGATGTAAAATCCCGAATTCTCGAAAACGACAACGGAATAGTATAATACATTAAAAGTAATTTTAGGTCAATATTTTATTTTTCATAATCAAGCATAGACGCTAACACGAGTTCTCTGGTAACTATAAACTGCATATCTTATTGCATCACTACAATGAGAAGACCAATCATGAACAGGTTTTTGAGTTTCGGTTCTATGATTCCATCTATAACTACTAAGTGATGAATAAGTATGTCTACATCGATTCACATCAAATTCTATTCTTTCTCTATCTACTAATACCTGAATTGAAGCAATACCATCATTAACACTTTTTAATGCATTATCACAATAGATATCATAATCATAAGCTAAATCAGCTTTTGTTTGTTGTGCGGCACTGTCAATAAAGATTGTCTCAATTCCCCACCTATCAATCATTTCTTGAATATTTTCAGCATGAGCTGAAGTAGTACCTT
>JALJPA010000154.1 GCA_022969215.1 Colwellia sp.
CAAAGACTTAACACTACTCAATGCCAATATTTACACCATGATTTAGGCCAGATTTTTGATGAAAGCTTCGATAAAATCTCGGATAATAGTTTTTCCGTCGATGTCTGGATTGACCGTGCGGTTTTGCATTTTCTATTGACTGAAGAGCAAATCAACAACTACTTTGACAACCTGAAAAGCACCGTTAAATGTGGCGGCTATGTGCTTTTGGCTGAATTCTCCAACACGGGAGCTACACATTGCGCGGGATTAGCTGTGCATCAATACTCAGTGGATGAAATGCAAACAAGACTCGGTGATAAATTTGAGCTTATCGACCACAAGGAATATATTTTCGTCAATCCTCTCCAGCAAAAAAGGCCTTATATATACGCCCTATTTCAACGAATTAGTTAAACGTATTAGTTAAACGTATTAGCTAGACCTATTTACTAGACATAAAAGTTAAGCGCATTACTATAAGTAAGGACTAAACCCCTTCACTAAAAGAATGTATAAAAAAGGCCAGCTGTTATCAGCTGGCCTTTGTCATTGAATCTTTGCACTTAGTTCTGTACTTAATTCTTTATTCAGTTCTGTCTTAAGCTATTTTTTGAGTGCTACTCACAGCTCAATGAATATTCTTTAACCGCTAAACTGCAAATGGATACTTAATAGCTTCGTGGCACTCATACCCTTCTACCTTAAAATCATCCATTGTTACCCAAGTCTCTAAATCTTCTAATGATTTGATTTCAGGGTTGATAATAAGTTTTGGTAATGCCATCGGCTCACGTTTTAACTGCACATCTTGCATTAACGATAACTGGTCTTCATAAATATGAGCGTTAACAATTTTGTGATACGCCATACCGGCTTTTTTACCGGTAATTTGCGCCATTAACGCTAAAAAGGTAAACACTTGTACTTGGTTAAAGTTAAGCCCTAAAGGTACATCACATGAACGCTGAAAGCTGGTTAGGTGCAAAGTATCGCCCAGTAAAGAGAAATTATGGGTATGCATACAAGGTCTTAAACAGCCCAGATGAAATTCACCTGGATTGTAAAACGTCATAATTTCAGCACGATCATCGATACCATTTTTTAGATTATCAACAATCTTTTTCAGTTGATCAATACTACCACCATCAGGCTTTGCCCAAGCGCGCGCTTGAATACCATACACTCGGCCCATATCGTCTTCACCTTTACGGTGTGAGTTGTTAAGCCAAGCTGCATTTAAATTGGCATTGGCATCCCAAGTTTTAGTGCCAAGTTTTCGAAAATCACTGGCATTATCATAACCACGGATATAACCAATAAATTCCGCAATGGCCGACTTAAAAAAGCTTTTACGGGTGGTAATTAATGGGAACTGGTTATCACCAACGTTATATTCCAAATCGGCATTTATAACGGTTAAACAGCGCTTACCAGTGCGCTCATTTTCAACCCAAGTACCCTGCTCTATAATTCTTTGACATAGATCTAAATATGCGCGCATTAGCTATTTCCTTTCGCTGATTTACTGACGGATTTTTGACTAGCTTTAGTCATTTTTTTACTCGCATTAATCGCCGACTTTTGCTGCTGGTTGTAACCCCAATAGATAATAAACAGTCCAATAAGTATCATCGGAATACTTAAAATTTGCCCTTTTGATATAAAGGAGAAATATAAACCTAAATGCGCATCAGGCTCACGGAAGAATTCGACAATACTTCTAAATATGCCATAGCCAATTAAGAAGGTGCCCGAAGCTAAACCTAAACTACGCGGCTTACGGGTAACAACATACAAAATAATAAACAGTACTACGCCTTCTAAAAAGAATTCATAAAGCTGTGAGGGATGGCGTGGAACTTGTAATGCATCGGTTGGGAAAACCATAGCCCATGGCACATCAGTTTGACGTCCCCAAAGTTCGGCATTAATAAAATTACCTAATCGCCCCATACCTAAGCCAATAGGCACAAGTGGCACAATGAAATCGCCAACCGATAAAAAGGATTTATTGGTCTTACGGGCAAAAATCAATACCGCTAAAGTCACCCCGAGTAAGCCGCCGTGAAAAGACATGCCGCCTTGCCATATTTCCAGTAAATATAATGGATCGGACAGGAAGTATTCGAACTGATAAAACAATACATAGCCAACTCGACCACCTAGAATTACCCCTAAGAAGCCATAAAATAATAAGTCACTAACTTGCTCGCGTGTCCATAAGCCGTTACTTCTATCGGCGGCCTTGTTTGCCATAAACATAGCGGCAAGGAAGCCAATTAAGTACATGGTGCCATACCAGCGTAATGATACTGGGCCAATGCTAAATATGATCGGGTCTATTACCGGAAATTGTAAAAACTTATCTGTCATTGCTTGTCCGTTTTCTCAAAGTAGAAAGTTAAAGGTTAAAAATTCAAAAGTTAAAACTATTTATTCATTGGCCGAGATTATACCCTTTTATGGCTAAAAGGTTATTTATTAAAGTACTTCACTGAAAATGACCCCAGTAAAACAATATCAACTCAAACAAGTTAACCAAGCATCATTTTAATAGCGACACAAATTAGAAAAACGGCAAAAAACTTCTTCAAGGTTTTCACCGGTAATTTACTGGCATATTTAACCCCGATTGGTGCAAATATCGCCGAGCTCATCACAATACCTAATAATGCCGGCAAATAAATATAACCTAAGCTCCACGTCGGCAGGTTAGGTAAATTAAAGCCAGTAATGATATAACCAAGGGATCCAAATAATGCCACCATTACTCCGCAAGCCGTTGCTAACCCTATACTATGCCGTACAGACACGCCGAAAAAACTCAACATAGGCACTAAAATAGCGCCGCCAGCTATGCCCATTAAACTAGCAATAATCCCCGTTATAAAACTAATGGCTTGCAACACGTAAGTGGCTGGCAATGACCTCTTTTTTGAGGCATTAATCGAAAGTAACATGTAAACAGCCAATAAAACCACGACAATGGAGAAAAAGCCAGTTAACGCTTCACTCGAAAGAGAGTCAGCAATAAAAGCCCCTAACAATGCCCCTATCGCGACTAAGAGCATTAAGGGTTTTGCTAATGACCAGGGTATATTTTTTTTACTATGATGCGCAAATGCAGCACTGGCCGAGGTAATGACAATAGCCCCTAAAGAAGTGGCTAGTGCCATTGGCATCACTATTTCGCTACTAACGCCAACCATGGGCAGTAAATAAACCAGTGCTGGCACAATAATAAGACCACCACCTATGCCTAACAAGCCAGCTAAAAAACCAACGACACTGCCTAAAGCAACACAAGAAATTAATACTGTTAAAATCATTCTACTTAGCGGAAAATCCGCCCCTAAATATTATTACACTGAAAAGACTAGGGAATAGCGAACAGACCACTAGTTTAAGACTTGGTATTACTGTTGGTAAACTAACAACCAGCTCGAATAAAGCCGCCTAAACCTAAACTTTCAAGCTGCTCATTAAGATAACTATGTACTTGTTTAGCTGTTGTTAAGGTTAAAGCTTTGTCTAAAATCATTTGCGCTTGTTCAAAAGTAATATGACGAATAACCCATTTAATACGTGGTACATTATGTCCATTCATACTGATTTTGTCATACCCCATGGCCAATAATAAAATTGCCCCCGCAGGCTGTGCAGCCAACTCACCACATAAACTGATGGGAGTTAAATACTGTGCCGATTGCTGAGCCAGACTATTTAAAGCAGTTAACACCGCCGGATGAAAGGCATCATATAAATTGGCCACTTGACTATTATTTCGATCGACCGCTAATAAATACTGAGTTAAGTCGTTACTACCAACAGAGAAAAAATCAACGCGTTTAGCTAGCGCTTCCATTTGGAAAATAACCGAGGGCACCTCCAACATAATACCTACTTTAGGTCGTACTAATTGCGCAGAAACGGCCTTGGCTTTATTTTGTGCTTGCTGAAGACTTAAGTGGCCATCAGCATTACTTGCTGACATAAGTTCAGTGGTTATTTCTGTAGTCAATTCCGTTTTTAGCTCAAAAAATGCTTGATTGATTAAGCGAATGGCTTCATCCACCTCTTCAACACCTGAGATCATCGGCAACATGATTTCTAAATTATTTAAGCCTTGATTTGCCCGTAGCATAGCGCGCACTTGCACCAGGAATATTTCCGGATGATCTAGGGTAATGCGAATGCCGCGCCAACCAAGGAAAGGATTTTCTTCATTAATGGGAAAGTAAGGCAGTGATTTATCGCCGCCAACATCTAAAGTACGCATAGTCACACCATGCTTGGGAAATACTTCTAGCACCTTACGGTATAACTGCGTTTGCTCTTGCTCGGAAGGAAAGCAGTGTCGGTTCATAAAAGGTATTTCGGTGCGATACAAACCAATGCCCAAGGCGCCAATTTGCGCATTATGTTCAAATCCTGCCGATAAACCGGCATTGAGTAACACTTCAATGGCTCGACCATCTTGGGTAATACATGGCAGGTGTGCTACGGCAATAACCTTATCGGTAAGTACTTTTTCTTGGCTGGATAAATATTGATATTCTTGTATTAAGACATCACCTGGATTGATAAATAACTCGCCACTATAACCATCAATTATCGCTTGTTGCTGATGCAACTGACTGAGCACTGTGGCATTAACACCCATGATAGCTGGCAAACCTAATGATCGCGCTAAAATAGCCGCATGAGAGTTATTCGAGCCCGATAAGGAAATAACACCTAACAATCCCTGATGTTGATATTGCGCCACCATGGCGGCGCTGACATCTTGCGCCAGCAAAATAAATTCCTCTGGCAATATCAGCTCTTCTTTCGCTTGTTGTTGAATATTCACCAATAAGCGTGTGCCTAAGTCACGAATATCGCTAGCGCGTTCACGAAAATAGCTATCTTCAATGGCTTCAAATTGACTAATATAATGTTCAATCACTAACTTTAAGGCACTATCGGCACGCCAGCCCAGTGATATTTTCGCAGCAACTTCTTGGCCTAAATTGGCTTGGTCGAGTAATTGTTTGTAGACATCAAAAATAGCCAAGCTGTCATCATCAATAACTTCACTCAATTGACTGCTTAAGACATTAAATTCTGTACGGGTTTTTTCAACCGCTTGTTCAAAGCGTAATAACTGCTTTTGGCTATCCGGGGATTTTTTTAATGAAACCGCAGCCAGATCCGCTTGCGGTTGGCAGACTATAATTTCACCTAAGGCTATTCCTGGCGCGCCAGCAATACCATGTAATTGTTTAACACCTTGATTTTGATCTTCTTGCTGACTAAGTAAACTTTTAATTTCGGCATTAGCCAAAGCACTGGCTAATTGCGCTGATAGTGTCACTAAAAATGCTTCATCATTTTCGGTAAAGTGACGCGACTCTTTTTGCTGAATAGCCAAAATACCTAACACTTTACGTTGATGAATAATGGGCGTACCCAAAAAGGCATTAAAGTCGTCTTCTTCAACTTCTGGCGCGTGAATAAAGTCTTGATGCAGTTGGGCATTGGCAATATTCAACGGCTCTTCTCGCTGACCAACAAGACCAACTAAACCCTCGGAAAATCCGATACAGGTTTGTCCTTGTGACGTTTTAGCTAAGCCATCAGAAGCCATTAATAAAAAATGTTGCTGATGATAATCAGCAAGATAAATTGAGCAACAATCTGTTTTCATCGCTTTTTTTACACGATATACCATACGTTCAAGCGCATTTTGCAGTTCAGCTTCTTGGCTAAATTCCAATACAATTCGACGTAAGGTAGTTAACATTTAATTCCTCAAAAATTGATTACACTATTTATTACACCCTAGTGCTGATTAAACAGATGAAAATGTAGAAAAAAATAGCCCACAATAAAGTGGGCTATTAGGATTCTTAACGCGAATCGAATACCAAGTCCATTAATATATTAACCACTCAGCGAGGGTTAAAAGGTTTACTAGGCAAGGCATTGATTGCAGAGAATGGTTATTCCATTGTCAAAATCAATAACGCTGCATATAAACCTTTTCAACTCGCCCTTTGGGAGCTCGGTAGGAAAATGATAACAGCACAAATTTTATTTGTTCTAACTTACCTAGCGTAGCTCTGAGTTAGTAATATATTTAATGGAATTGGTATAAATCATAGTAATAATTACGCTTTTTTATGGAAACTAAGCACGACGTTTACGCCGCTCTGGTCGCCGTTCATAGGTTAACGGTAAAGCAAAACTGGCAAACTCTTTCATGACATTGCGATATACATCACGTTTAAAAGACACTACCTGCCTAACTGGATACCAGTAACTTACCCAGCGCCAATCATCAAATTCAGGATGCGAGCTATGTAGTAAATCAACTGAAGATTCAGCGGCCGTTAGTTTTAATAAAAACCATTTCTGCTTTTGACCAATACAAACGGGTTTAGAGTCATGCCTAATGTAGCGCTTTGGTAATCTATATTTTAGCCAGTGCTTAGTTGAAGCAACAATTTTCACGTCTTCGGGTTTTAAGCCAACTTCTTCATGTAACTCTCGAAACATGGTTTCTTCAGCCGACTCACCTTCATCAACACCACCTTGTGGATATTGCCATGAATGTTGCCCAAACCTTCTTGCCCAAAATACTTGTCCCCTGTCATTAATTATTACTATGCCGACGTTGGCGCGATAGCCTTCGGCATCGATCACAGGAACTCCTGACAATATATAAAATTCTTGCATCAATTCAACCATATTAACGGCAGTGGAGCAAATGATTACTTTGATTTTTTTAGCAAAACCATGATAATGATAACTATCGTTAGTAAGAATATATTTCATGGTTAACCTGCTTCCTTTATGAACATACCTTCCTCTGAACAAGCACTGATGGCAAGTGCACAAAATTTAGCCGGCTTAACCCTAGGTGAAATTGCCGAGCAGGCAGGTATTGCCGTTCCTAAGGATTTAACCCGCAACAAGGGTTGGATAGGCTTATTATTTGAGCATGTTCTCGGTGCCAGTGCTGGCTCTCGGCCTGAGCCCGACTTCCCGCACTTAGGCATCGAATTAAAGTCATTACCCATTAATGAACAAGCTAAACCCTTGGAAACAACCTTTGTCAGTGTTGCGCCTTTAACAGGCCTAGTTGGAGTCACTTGGCATAATTGTTATGTGCGTAAGAAACTCGCGCGGGTACTCTGGGTGCCAGTAATCACCCCTAAAGATGTACCGCTAAGCGAGCGTTTAGTGGGTATGCCTTTTATATGGTCGCCCAATGCGGAAGAAGAAGCACTATTAGCGCAAGACTGGCAGGAGCTTACCGATATGATTGTACTGGGTGAAGTAGAGAATATTCATGGCAAACATGGGCAAGTAATGCAGTTAAGGCCCAAAGCAGCGAATAGCAAAGTAAAAACTCAAGCCTTTGATCGCAATGGTAAACCTTTTATGACCTTACCACGGGGCTTTTATTTGAAAATAAACTTTACTCAAGCTTTATTACACCGCTATTTAAGAATTAACTAAATTTTCAAAGGTGTTAAAGCTGAACTGAAAAAGAATTAACGTTTAATTAGAGCTTAGTAACGGCTATTTCTTGAGAAATAGTGACTGTTTCACCTGCAGGTAATTCTTGCCAACGAGTATTTGCCGCCTCTAAGCACACATATTCTTGCTCACCATTAGCATGTATATCCGCCATCGTATTCGCTAACTCAACACCTGGGTTCCATAACACCCATTGCTGGCAATTACTGCTAACAATGTCAACTTTACGCTGCCATTTACTATCAACGATAGTCATTTTATCGCTGCAATGATATACCCGATCAATTTCACCAATACAGTTCACTCCCTGACTTTGAACGATTGACTCCCCTGTCAACTTATCATCATAAGTGACCCCCGTTAAGGAATCAACACTGACATTCTTAGGATTACTGACGGTAAAATAACTATGTAAGGCCGCACAATACTGAGCATCTTGTTCCGAGAGATTGCTCATGGCTAACGTCTGCTTAAACTTTTTACCAAAGAACAGTGTTTGCCTTAATTTATAGGCATTAGGCCAAAGTGGATGTTGATTCACTCCCGCTAACACTAAAATGAGGGTAACTCCGCTTTCATTGGCGGCAATGCTGTCAACTTGCCATGGCAGTTGCCGAGCAAAACCATGATTAGCTGATTTTAGCTGCTTGGCTTGCCCCTCAACTTGTTCCTTACTTTGTTTATCATGAGCCCCAAACCAAGGCCAACACAGCGGAATGCCTCCACGAATGGCTTTACCTGTTTGATAATGAGCGTGCTTACTTAACCATAAAACATCTTTATGACCTGTGGGTTTAAAGCTTAACACCTGTCCGCCATACAAGCTTACCTGTGCCTGACAGTGCGGATGAGTAATACTCAAACCTTCAAGAGCATCGCCGTCAATAAACTCTGCGTTATGACCCTTTGCAATACGCCCCTGGTTTAGGGTGATTGAAGTAACCTGAGTAAAATCGTTATTTAATAGTTTTTTTGTCATGGGGTAAAATAATCTGGTTAGGTTATGAATTTATAAGCTCAGTGTTAGCACTTTAAATTCGAAAAAGAATAAAATTTCTATAGCCGGAAAATATCTTAGCAGCCAAATTCTATAAGAAGCTAACATTGTTTGATAGCATAAAAGTTTACCTAGTAGGCTTGGCTTAACTTTATTTTTGCTAGCCGATTGGTACTACCAGCTTTTACCTATGGATAAAAACAATGAATATTCACCGCCAGTGGCAAAACCTACGCCAAATACTGCCGGACCAAAACTGGTATCTGTTCCTAGATAAATACTGCCGGAGTGAATTAAATCACTGTACTTAACGGTTTCATTAATGCCCCAAACATTACCGGCTTCAATACTGGTGCCTAAATATATAGGTAAGCCTGAGCCACCGGGCACATCACGGCCTAAGTCGTATTGATAAACAACCGCAGCAAACGCTTTATGCACACCAATGAGCGCATCTTCTTGATAACCCGACAGGTTTAAAAAACCACCTAACTCGGTAACATGCACACTAAAGTCAGTGTCATTATCGATGCTAGCAAAAGAGGTAATACCAACAAAAGTATGACCACCAAGACCAATAGCACCGCGCCAATTTAAAGTAAAGGCAAGCGCTTTATCATCTTCACTGGCATTGAGCTGTGGTGAGTACTTATCATTTAACCACTGCATCTCAATGACTAACTTATTACCTTGGGTAGGGAAATTAATACTGTTTAAAGTATCATAACCAAACTTAATAAAACTGCCATAACTCTCATAATCAAACTCATCACTCGCAGGAGCATCCTTAGAAAGATCTCCTGTTTCAGCCATAAAACCGACTTCAATAATACCGTCAAACGAATAGTTATATCCTAAGGCTAAGGTTGCTAAATAATGGTCTTTGCTCAACTCATCACGAGCACTGGTTTTTTCCCACTTATCTTGTGCATAAGCAACTCTAGCCCTACTGTAGAAATCGTGCGATTTAGTCAAGGGTTGATAAAACTCACTGGCTAGCAAGGTTTCCCACCCTACCCTGACTTCATTTAACCAACGACCGCCTTTATCGTTAATGTCAGTCATCAAATAAGACATATTGATGGAGGTAATAGAGCGGTTAGAAAAGTCTGTTTTTAAATTAAAGCCAAAATCAAAGTAATTTGGTCCCCAAGATTTTGCTCTAGTATGTAAAATTAAAATTCTACCTTGATCAGTATCATTAAACTCCACCGTAACTTGTTCAAACTTATCTAGCGCATAAACCCTATCAATGGCTAAGTCTAATTCATCTTTGCTAAGTTCTTTATTTAACTCAACAGCAAAATGTAGGGCAATGATATCGTTTTCTACTTTTGAGTTATTTTGAAATTGAATCTCAATAATGTTGTTATCTAACTCAGCAAACCATTGTTTAGCTTTTGCACGTTTTTTTTGTTTATAGGCTTGGTAATCGACATCATCAATGGCTAGTTTTGTCAAAACGTCCAAATTAGCCAAGGCTACTTTTTCGCCCAACGCCAATGCCTCGGGCATAACAGACCAATCAGTAGTACTTAACTCATCGATAGCAGGTCGTAACAATATATCTTTATCACTAAGCAATGCTTTTTGTCTCAAACTGGTATTGTTAGTCAAAATGGTTGATAACTGATTGAGCACTGAAACGGTACTGGTCAACTCGCTTTGATCAGTTAATGGTGAGCCAATATCAACGGCAATAACAATATCGGCGCCCATTTTTTTAACCACATCAATAGGCATATTATTAGTGATACCACCATCAACCAGCATTCGACCATCAATCTCAACCGCCGCGACAATACCAGGCACTGACGCTGAAGCCTTCATCGCTTGGTTAATACTGCCTGAATCAAGTACCACCATTTGTGCAGTGGCAATGTCAGAAGCAACAGCTCTATAGGGAATAGCTAAGTCATCAAAGCTAGCAAAAGAGCTAACCGTGTCAGTTGAGCGTTGTAATATTTGGTAAGCGCTTTGCCCCAGCAATAAGCCGTGCGGTACTTTAAATTCACCGTCGCTGTAACCTAACCTGATGGATAAGTTGTACCTATCTCTGTGCTGCTTATTTGCATAAGATAAAGCTTCTCTAGGAATAAAGTCAGAGAAGCCATTATCCCAGTGCAGTGTGAGCATGATTTTTTCAATTTCATCAACTTCATAACCTAAGGCGTACATACCGCCAACATACGCACCTATGCTGGTACCAACCACATAGTCTACTGGAATATTATGCTGCTCTAATACTTTAAGTACGCCAATATGGGCAGAGCCTTTAGCACCACCACCACTTAACACCAAACCAATTTTATCTCTGGCGTGGGCAGAAGTAGCTAAAGTAGTTAGTTCAAAGAGTAAAAGAGAAAGTAAAACGAAGCGCATAATAGTTGCTTATAAATTAGTGAGTTAAGGTAAAGATGTATCACAATGATAATGAAGGGTAATTAAAACACAAGCTTATTCTCTTGCTTACAATTTATAGACAGTCACAAAATGCTTACAGAACACTTATTAATTACGCTTAAGGCAATACTTAACAAGACAACGTCCTTTATAAGCACCAAGGATAAAAATAAAAAACCCGTATAATAAGTTTCCTTAAAATATGGGTTTTTATTAAAATTTAGAGAGCTGTTCTAGCGTAACTATGCTCAAAATAACCAAGGTAAATTCCTGATGAGTTTAGCTTAGTGCTTTGTTTTAGTTCTATACCTTAGTGCCTCGCCTTAGTGCTTTACCTTAGCGAGACCTTACTAAGGTAAAACTATTTAGTATAGGCACGTGGCATAGCTGAATCTGTGGTATAACGATCGCGTAATGCATCTTGACGGGATCTTAACGACATAGCATTACCATTAATCCACATAGCATCAACCTTGGTGCTTATCTCAAACGGGTCACTGCTCCATAAAACTAAATCAGCATTTTTACCTACAACAATACGACCGCTATTTAAGTTAAAAGTATCGGCAACATTAGCGGTAATTGCTGCTAATGCGGTAGTTTCAGCTAGACCATTGGCAATAGCGACACCTGCATCAAAACGCAATTGGTTAATGTTATGACTCTCACCACTATTACTGATAATTACCTTCACGCCAGCTTTTGTCAGTTTAGCGACATTAGCCAATGAGTTATGTAATGAATCAAAACTGCTCGGTAAGTTATCAATAGCACTCATCATCACAGTCACAT
>JALJPA010000155.1 GCA_022969215.1 Colwellia sp.
AGCCACATAAGTAATATCCAACCAGTGTATAAGTCAGGTTACAAGATTGATAGAAAAGATCATATTGCCCAAAACAAGGAAATAACCATACTTGGTGAACAGTGTAATGCCGCTGCAGTTATGGCTAGCTCAGCTAAAGAAACCATTGATAACTTTACAGGTGAAATTAAGTGGCAAGCAATAAGCGATACCATGATGGGTGGACAATCAACAGCAAAGCTTGCACAAAAAGAGAAAGTACTATCTATTGATACCCAGTTAGGAAAACCTGGTGGTTTTGGTGCATGGGCTGGAATGCAGGTTATGTTTGAGACACCCGTTGACGCTTCTCGATATAAGGGAGTGAAAATAACTTACCAAGGATCTAAAGTTCCGTTTGGCATTTCTGTTTATCATAACGAAGTACAAGACTGGGACCATTTTTCTGCCACCCTGCAGCCAAGTGAGACTTGGACTACAGTGGAAGTACCCTTTACTCAGTTGCAGCAATTTGGCTTTGGCAGCAAGAAAAATTGGTCGGCAAAAAGTCTAGCCGGCTTGAGTTTAGTGTGGCGCACTATGCCGGGACAGCAACTGGTGAGCAACAAAAACATGTTACAAATAAGTAACATAAGCTATTTTTAATTTGCTAAGCTAACGCTGAGTTTTAAAAAGATATAAAGATATCTAAATCAACCCTTTAGATATTTTCATATCACTTATTATTCAGTTCTTTCCCGATAACTATTCATCATTAAATAAATATATTAGAGCACAAGATGTTACGACAACCTTTTTTCAAATATAGTTTTTTTATCTTACTGCTGGTTGATCTAACCTTTACTGCAGGTTTGATAATATTTGGCTTATCTTCTATTTCCCTAAATACCTTACTTGCCACAAGCATATGGTTTGTGAGTTTTTATTGGTTACCGGTTTGGCTAGCAGCTTTTCTCATATTCTCAATAAGGGAAAGGGGATTTCATAATGTATTGCTCGAGTGTTTCATTGCTGTGCTTTCAATGTCACTTGGCCTGGCAATAACCAACCAACTGCTGCTTTTAACTTTTGATGGATTCTCCTCTATGGGAAACTTTGTTTTCTTTGGTGGTATGAGCTGGGGAATACCTATTTATTTTATTAGCCGCTATATTGAAAGCAGAGGTAAAATATCACAAGAAAAACAGGCGAGAAAACAAGCTCAACTGCAAACATTAAGGTATCAATTGAACCCACATTTTATGTTCAATAGCTTAAATACCATTTCAGCTTACATTCACTCTAACCCTGATTTAGCTGATGAAGTATTGCATGAACTAGCAGATATTCTTCGCTATTCATTAGATACCGGCGAAGCGAATAGTGTTTCTCTGCAACAAGAAATAGCCATTATAGACAAGTATTTTAATATCGAAAAAGCGCGCTTTGGTGACAGACTTACCGTTAATTTTGATATTCCAGTTGAGTTACTCAATACACAAGTACCGCCGCTTATTTTACAACCCATTGTTGAAAATTCAGTCAAACATAATACTCAACAGACTGAGCTGACAATCACCATTAAAGTAGAAAAAGTCATTAATCGTAAAGATGAAATATTAAAAATATTGATTAGCGATAATGGCTCTGGATTTAGCGAAGCAGTGTTAGCCAAAGGTTATGGTAAGGGCATTGGTATGAAAAATTTGCAACAACGCATGCAGCAGTTACCACAGGGTAAAGTAAGTTTAACTAACGGTACAGCCCCTAATCGGAAAGGAGCGACGGTACTGGTGGAGATGGCGCTATGAATAAGTTAACGGTTAAGGAAATGCCAGATAAAATGCGCGTTATTTTTGCTGACGATGAAAAACCAGCCAGAGACAAACTCGCCCATCAGTTAAGTCTTATTGCAGATATTGATGTGGTTGGCTTTGCCACCACAGGTAAGGAAGCTGTAGCGCTAATTAATGCCAAAAATCCTGATTTAGTGTTACTGGATATTCAAATGCCTGAAATTAGCGGCATGGAGTTATTAAGTTTACTTGATTATAAACCACTGATCATTTTTACCACTGCTTATGATCAATTTGCCATACAAGCCTTTGAACAGTCATCTACTGATTACCTGTTAAAGCCCTTCCCTCTAGGGCGGTTAAAAACTGCTATAGATAAAGCAAAAAAACAGTTTTTGGCTTGCTTACCGATAGAGAAAAGCCAACAAGAGCAGAATTATATACTCACTAATAACGCACCGATTAAACGCCTGGTCAGTAAAAATGGTGAACGCATGACCATATTATCACCAAGTGACTTACTCTTTATCAAATCATCTCAAGGTAATTGCTTAGCTTGGGATGGTAAAGAGCATCATTACTTATCAGAAAAACTCGACTGCTTAGAGCAATCATTAGCACCAGCAGAGTTTGTTCGCATTCATCGAAGCTACTTAATTAATGTCGATAGAATTAAAGAAATTCAGCGTTGGTTTAATGGCAAGTTAATGGTGATCATGGATGATGAGGATAAAACAGAACTCAGCACCAGTCGCGCTGGTGCTGATAAGTTAAAGCTACTATTAGGTTTGTAGCCCCAAAGCTGGTTAAGTACCACAAAAAGTATGATAGTTCTCATCACCATCACTAGGCGCATCTTGATAATTGTGAGTATTATCTAATTGTGTATAAGGTTGTTGTACTACTGCTAGAAAATTATTTAAATCTGATAAGTCAGCATTTTCTTGATAAGAAGTTTGGCTAGTCGCTAAAATAGCTTCTACATGATGATTTCTTGGAATGACTAATGGATTAGTTTTTGCCATCAAATCTTTAGCGCCACTAACATCTGTGGCGATTCTTACATACCAACGACTAAGCCATTGCTGCCACTTGTCTTGCTCGGCTTCATCATCGACACCGTCTTCGGCACTTTGCTGAGCAAGGACGTTATCTACTTCTGCTTGATTTAAGTTACCAGCTAAGGTGACAAAAGACTGGGTATAATCTAGTTTCATCTCTGCCATGATCCCTAGCAAATCATTAACCAAGTCAATATCACCATCGGACAATTCATTGATGCCTAACTTATTCACCATCATTTCAAAATAACGATACTGCAAGTCATTGGCAAATTGCTGTAACAATGGTGTGATTTTGGCTAAGGCAATATCTTCATCTTCATCAATTAACGGTAATAAACAATCGGCAAGTCGCGCCATATTCCATTGTATTATTTTACTTTGATTACCAAAAGCATAACGCGAATTTCTATCAATAGAGCTAAAAACTGTATCGCTGTGATAATGGTTCATCATGGCACAGGGGCCATAATCAATGGTTTCACCTGATATGGCGGTATTATCAGTATTCATTACCCCATGGATAAAACCAACCCGTAACCATGACACAACTAAGGGAACTTGTTTGTTCAGTACCGCTGCAAAAAAGTTAACTACTTGCTCGCCAGATAGTGCTTCACCTTCGGCAACTTTAAGTTGAGGAAAGTGACGGCCTATGGCAAAACTAGTGAGCTTTTTAAGTGATTCAATATCTTTGCGGGCTGCAAAGTATTGAAAAGTGCCAACCCGAATATGGCTAGTGGCAATGCGGGTAACCACAGCGCCAGGCAATGGCCGCTCACGATAAACCGCCTCACCAGTTGCTACTACCGCCAAACAGCGAGTAGTTGGTACGCCTAAGGCGAACATAGCTTCACTCATCATATACTCACGTAGCGCTGGCCCTAGCGCGCAGCGACCATCACCTTGGCGAGAAAAGAAACTCGTACCAGAGCCTTTTAATTGTACATCCCAAGACTGACCTTGTTTATCCGTAATGTCACCTAATAAATGCGCACGACCATCACCAAGTTGTGGATTAAAGTGGCCAAACTGGTGACCCGAATAAGCTTGCGCAATCGGCGTACTGCCGTCAATTAATTGATTACCTGAGAAGTATTGTGCGAGCTGTTCATTATCTTCTTGGCTTGAATAGTTTATTGACAGTGATTTTGCTAAAGGCTCATTCCACAGTAATAATACCGGTTGAGCTACAGGTGAAGGCAGGGTTTGCTGTGAGAAGCTTTTACCCAATTGATGGTATTGGTTGGAAAGTTTCAAAGAACTTACTCCGTTAATAAAATTCTTGTTCTATCCGCTGACAGTAACGGACTAAATTAGGGTAACTTCTGGCTTTACTATTAAAGACATTGTCACAGTTAGCTGAGATAAACTGACATAAAATTGAATAAGCAACCGCATCAAAAGAGCTTGGCTGCGCACCATAAAAATAATCTTGTTCAGCCAGTAAAACAGATAAAGCGTTAAAGCTTTTATCAGCTATTGTTAATATTTCAACCTGACTGTG
The DNA here is from genome assembly GCA_022969215.1 of Colwellia sp. GTDB lineage: Bacteria > Pseudomonadota > Gammaproteobacteria > Enterobacterales > Alteromonadaceae > Colwellia. The sequence goes on from JALJPA010000155.1 coordinate 4,323, forward strand.
TCGGCCCATACCATGAGCATGTAATTTTTTAATTACTGACTTTCTAACTAAGCTAGGGACAAACCAACGTAAAGGCAACGGCATCCTACCAAAAAATGCTTTATTAGCAAGTGGCCAAGTCTCTGCTAGTACCCAGCGAGAATATACTAAACACCAATAAAGGTTTTCATCGAGTGATTTGGTTAACAAATAAGATTGTGCACGCTGCTCTTTCGTTAAGAAATCGTCAAGGGTAACCGAGTAGTTTTGCGTTAAATGCTCAATGATATGCTGTGAGTCAGCAACAACTATTTCTTCTGTTTGCTGTTGAATTGATATGAAAGGTAATTTACCTTTCGGGGATTTTTTTAAATTATGCGCCCCGGAAACAACTTCATAAGGTAGCTTGGCCATCTTTAAAAAAGCATCTACTTTCACCACAAATGGACTGGGATCCATCACTCCAAAACTGCTACCAAAACTATGTAAGTTGATCATTTGATTTCCTCTTAAATAACACTATAAACACTGTAAATAAACACATTGTGTGGTTTTATTGGTTGTAAAGAAAATGAAGAAGCTTAACCTTTATAGCTATTGTACTGGGCAGGCTTCAATAGGCACGACTAACCCCCTAGCTTGAGTAAGATAACACTCATCTAACAGGGAGCAGTAACACATCTCCATAGATAAATGAAAACGTTCCTTATTAAGCTTTTGCCAAAGATCTGAGCTGAATTCACCATTATATAATTGATAAAAGATGAACTCTTCTTGGGCTGGTAAAATCCGATTATGCATTGAGCTGGTTATTTCACTACCTAGCTTAAGATGCATTTTTGGCTTATTCTGCTTAAATTTTTTGTATTCCTTTTGACAGCAAGCGTCCAGAAATCGCGAAAACAGTTGATATTCTTGCTCTTTATAATGAAATATTGAGCTTTTAAGTAGCGCAGGGCCAACACCATTATTGATAATGGAAAATTCAAGCACCGACTCTTTAGTCTCGCTGTTAACATTACCGGTACCATATTGTAATAAGGGTAATGTCATTGCTTTTACTTGCTTTTCAGCCGCATTAGCCTGCAAGTAGGTCGCATAGAAAGAAGCTATTGAAATAAGTACAGCGCAAAGGGCCAGAGTTAAATTAAGTTTTTGTTCGGTGAAGCCTTTTGAAGACATTTGATTCCCTATCACTTAAGGTTTGTTTTATTGAATTATTTTACCGGTAAAATGCGCTGTGATAAAACTGTTCAACAATATACGGTGTTAATACTTAGTGAGTCAAAACTTATGTAATTATTATTATTTAATAATTTTATACAAAAAAAGCCTTAGGTAAAACCTAAGGCTTTTTTGAAAGTAGTAACCCGTTCTGACTAAGGTTATTTTCTTTTTCTAGCTGCTGTCATACCAAATAATGCCAAAGAAATTAATGCAATTGAACTTGGCTCTGGAATACTTGAAGCTTGGTAGGTAAGGTTGTCAAAAGAAGTATCAGTCCACTTTCCTGCAACAGAAACATCGACACGATCTAAGCCGGTGAAACCAGCAAAATTAAAAACACTATTCTGGCCAGAGTTATACGATTGGCTCACAACTACTTGACCATTAAAGTAACCTACCCAAACAACAGGATCAGCTGAATCAATATGGCTTCTGAAAACACTAACAAGGTCGAAAATACCGCCGGTTGATAATGAAAAAGTTTCTGGTCCTGCATCACAACAATCAAGGAACCATTTACCATTAGTTCTAATTGGCTCTGCTGATGTAGCTGAGATAGTCATTCCTGCTTCAACATAGCTTACGCCAGTTGAATTCCCTTCAAACTCTAATGTCATTAGCGTTGCATTCGCAGACTTAGCTACGAACAAAGCTAAAATCATAACTAAAACCAAACTGAAATTTTTCATTTATATCTCTTAATGTAATTATTACCTGATTGCTTCGCTATAAGCAAAAAACAGACCAGAATTACAAGCCACTGATTAACCCGCCTTAAATACCGATATTTTTTATATTTATATATTCATGTAAAAAAATCAGACAGTCAAACTACTTTTCAGCGGCAACTACTGATATCTCTACTAATAAGGCTTCTCGCGCCATTTTAGCTGCCACGCAAGCACGTGCTGGTGCATGACCTTCGGGTAACCAAGCATCCCATACAGCGTTCATATCAGCAAAGTAGCTCATGTCTTTAACATAAATAGTTGCAGATAAGATGTGTGCTCGATCACTTCCCGCTTGTGTTAATAGTGCATCAACTTTATCCAGCATAGTTTGTGTTTGCTCAGTAATATCTTTAGTGGCATCCGCCGCTACTTGGCCACATAAGTAAATAGTACCGTTGTGTTTAACAATTCTACTCATGCGTTGCTTTGTTTCTAGTCTTTCAATCATGGCGCTTGGCTCTTCCTATTTGTAATTTTATCGGCATTGTATTCGTTTTTTATTTCATCACTTATAGTCATAAGTTCAAAAATAAAAAGCTCTACGGCTTTGCTAAAATCCCAACTAGTTTGAGCTCCTCGTTTGGTTATTCTTATTGGTAAAAAGAAAGCCCCAAAGCTTTGCAACTTTGGGGCTTTATGAAAATATAGCCTTAAGTGTTGTTTAAACGATGAGGTAATTTACTAGTTCAAGGAAATCGCACGGAGCTGACGCTAGTCAGTGAGTACGTTTAACGATGAAGTTGTGAATTACAGCAAGTTAAAACATCACTTAATAAATTATTCCCACTCTATGGTCGCAGGCGGCTTACCGCTGATATCATAAACTACACGAGAAATACCATCAACTTCGTTGATAATACGGTTAGAAACTAACCCTAGGAAATCATACGGTAAATGTGACCAACGAGCGGTCATAAAGTCGATAGTTTCAACACAACGTAAAGAAACAACCCAATCATATTTACGTTGATCACCCATCACACCTACAGATTTTACCGGTAAAAATACGGTAAATGCCTGGCTTACTTTTTTATATAAGTCGTGATTGTGCAATTCTTCAATGAAAATAGCATCGGCACGACGTAATAAGTCGGCATATTCTTTTTTCACTTCACCTAAGATACGTACACCTAAACCAGGTCCAGGGAACGGGTGACGATAAAGCATGTCGTACGGTAAACCTAGCTCTAAACCGATTTTACGCACTTCATCTTTGAATAACTCACGTAATGGCTCAACTAGACCCATTTCCATATGCTCAGGTAAACCGCCAACGTTATGGTGAGATTTAATCACATGTGCTTTACCCGTAGCAGAAGCTGCAGATTCAATAACATCAGGGTAAATTGTGCCTTGAGCTAACCATTTAGCATTTTCAAGTTTCTTTGATTCTTCTTCAAATACTTCAACAAAAACGTTACCAATAATTTTACGTTTTTTCTCAGGATCACTTTCATCTGCTAAACGATCTAAGAATCTGTCTTCAGCCTGAACATGAATGATTTTAAGACCAAAATGGTCACCAAACATATCCATAACTTGCTTGCCTTCATCTAAACGAAGTAAGCCGTTATCAACAAATACACAAGTCAACTTATCGCCAATAGCGCGCTGTAATAGCATGGCAACAACAGATGAATCAACACCACCAGAAAGACCAAGGATAACTTCATCGTCACCTACTTGTGCTTTCATCTTGGCAATAGCATCATCAATAATTGACGCTGAAGTCCAAAGTTTTTCACATTTACAGATATCTACAACAAAGTTTTCTAAAATGCGTGAACCTTGTTTTGTGTGCGTAACTTCAGGGTGGAATTGTACACCGTAGAATTTCTTCTCTTCATTGGCCATTGCGCCAAAAGCACAACTTGCTGTTTTTGCAACAGTAACAAAGCCTTCAGGAATTGCAGAAACTTTATCGCCGTGACTCATCCAAACGTCTAGTAAGGCATTACCATTATCACCAACGCTGTCTTCAACTTTGTTGAATAACGCAGATTGGGCAATTAACTCAACAGCAGCATAACCAAATTCTTTATGGCTCGAACTTTCAACGCCACCGCCAAGTTGCTCAGCCATGGTTTGCATGCCGTAGCAAATACCTAACACTGGTACGCCAGCGGTATATACATATTCAGGTGCACGTGGTGAGTTAGCTTCTGTCACTGACTCTGGACCACCAGCAAGGATAATACCCGTTGGGTTAAAACCTTTAATTTGCTCTTCAGTTACGTCCCACGACCAAAGTTCACAGTAAACACCAATCTCACGTACGCGACGTGCGATAAGTTGAGTGTATTGTGAACCAAAATCTAATATTAGTATGCGGTGATCATGAATGTCTTTACTCATGGTTGTTTTCCTACTTTAGCGGCTCATTGATTTAGAGCGATATATAAATAAACAGGCTGAACTAATTTACTAATAGTTCAGCCTGACAAAAATTCTTTTACTTTCTATTATTTAGAAAGCAATAATAGTTTAGTTCAAAGCTAGTTAGCACTAGAGCAAAGAAGAAGCACGGAGCTGACGTTAGTCAGTGAGTACTTCTGATGCTGCTATTGTGAATTAACTAGCAAAGAAATAAGCCATTCGACTAACCTGTACGGTAGTTTGGTGCTTCTTTGGTGATGGTTACGTCGTGTACATGTGACTCGCCCATACCTGCTGAAGTAATTTTCATAAACTCAGGTTTGGTACGCATAGTTTCAATATCTTTACAGCCAGTTAAGCCCATTGATGAACGTAAACCACCCATTTGCTGATGAATAATTGCCGCTACCGGACCTTTATAAGCAACACGACCTTCAATACCTTCAGGTACTAATTTGTCTGCTTCGCCTTCAGCTTTTTGGAAGTATCGATCACTTGAACCATCTTTTTGCGCCATAGCGCCTAAAGAGCCCATACCGCGATAAGACTTGTAGTAACGACCTTGATAAAGCTCAACTTCACCTGGTGCCTCTTCAGTACCAGCTAACATGCTACCAACCATAACGCAGTGCGCGCCAGCAACAAGTGCTTTAGCAATATCACCCGAGAAACGAATACCGCCATCAGCAATCACTGGAATACCTGTGCCTTTCAAGCCTTCAACAGCATTTGAAATAGCAGTTAGTTGTGGCACACCGACACCAGTAACAATACGCGTAGTACAAATTGACCCTGGGCCAATTCCTACTTTAACGGCATCAACACCAGCATCAGCCATCGCTTTTGCGCCCGATGCTGTCGCTACATTGCCGGCAATAATTTGCAAATCAGGGTATTTATTACGTGCTTCTTTAACTCTATCTAATACACCTTGTGAATGACCGTGTGAAGTATCAATTAATAACACATCAACTCCCGCAGCCACTAGAGCGTCAATACGCTCATCAGTACCTGCGCCAACACCTACAGCAGCACCAACACGTAAACGACCAAATTCATCTTTACAGGCGTCAGGTTTGTCTTCAGCTTTTTGGTAATCTTTTGCAGTAATAAGGCCCACAAGCTTAAAGGCATCATCAACCACTAAGATTTTCTCAATACGGTTACTGTGCATTAAACCTAAAATTTCTTCGCGAGCCGCACCTTCTTTTACCGTCACTAGATTTTCTTTTATTGTCATTAGTGAAGAGACAGGTTTACTTAAATCTGTTTCAAAACGTAAGTCACGTCCAGTGATGATACCAACTAAATTGTTATTATCATCAACAACGGGGAAACCTGAGAAACCTAGGTCATCAGCTTTATGCATGACCTGTTCAATAGTAAATGTGCTATCTACTGTTACAGGATCTGAAACTATGCCACTTTCATACTTCTTCACTTGAGAAACATTTTGCGCTTGTTCAGCAATGGTCATGTTTTTATGAATGAAACCTAAACCACCTTCTTGCGCTAACGTAATCGCTAGACGCGCTTCTGTCACTGTGTCCATAGACGCAGAAATCATAGGTACGTTTAAATTAATTTTACGGGTTAATTTAGTTTTTAAATCAGCCGTGTGTGGGAGTACTTTTGAATGAGCAGGTACAAGTAATACGTCATCAAAAGTTAAAGCTTCTTGGGCAATTCTTAGCATCGCAACATCTCTCTAAAAAGGTTGGTTAGGGAGTGAATATTGCGGCAGAATTTTAACCGTTTTCTTGTTTTAGGTAAACCTATTTTTTAAACTTTTATCAACTCACTCAAAAACAAGGCAATAATAGTGCCGAAATACTTTATTTATAAGAATATAATTTGGATTAATGTCCTAACAGCTAATTATTGACAGAGGTGTCAACAAATCAACCGTATTACAATAAACCATAATATTTGAATGAAAGGCACTAAACACTAGCAAGATATGCTTATGACATTAGCGATTATCAGTTCGGCATTATCTCAGTAGACTTGATATACTAGCTAGCTATCTGCCTACACAAAACCACGATTACCTCTGCATTATGAGCCAACAGCATATATTACAAATAAGCGAATTAACTAAAAAAGTACGCTTTATTCTAGAAAGTGAGCTAAATACGGTTTGGTTAACCGGTGAAGTATCCAATTTTATTGCCGCTAGTTCAGGTCATTGGTATTTATCATTGAAAGATGCCAAGTCGCAAGTTAAGTGTGCCATGTTTAAAGGCAGTAATAGACGTGTACGTTTAGGCACAGGAGCAAAACCGAGTAATGGCCAACAAGTACTTGTGCGCGCTAAAGTGTCTTTATATGAACCCCGTGGTGACTTCCAGTTGATTATTGAACATATGGAAGATGCCGGTACCGGCATGCTGCGTCAGCAATTTGAACAATTAAAAAATAAACTCAACGCACAAGGCTTATTTGATTTAAGTCATAAAAAAGAAATACCAACACATATCAATTGTGTTGGTATTGTTACTTCCCCTACCGGTGCTGCGGTGAAAGATATCTTAACCGTGCTTAAACGTCGTAATCCAAATATCAAAGCTATTATCTATCCCGCTTTGGTACAAGGTGACTATGCGCAAGGTGATATTTGCCATGCCATTGAGCGAGCCAATAGTCGTCAAGAATGTGATGTACTCATTGTTGGTCGAGGTGGTGGCTCTTTAGAAGATTTATGGCCGTTTAATGAAGAAAGTGTTGTTCGCGCTATCTATCAAAGCAATCTGCCAGTGATTAGCGCCGTTGGTCATGAAATTGATACCACACTAAGTGATTATGTCGCTGACTTACGCGCCGCTACCCCCTCTGCAGCAGCGGAGTTAGTATCAAGCGATAGTAGTGAGTTGCTTAACCGAGTAGTAATGCTTAAACAGCGTTTGCTAAAAGCTCAGCAAGTAAAACTTGCCCAATTAGGCAATGAAAGAAATTATTTACAACACAGATTATCGCAAGTCCACCCTGAACAACAGTTACAAATACAGCAACAAAAAGCCGA
>JALJPA010000156.1 GCA_022969215.1 Colwellia sp.
ACAAGAAGTCATGGTAAAGGGTGATGCAAGTCAGCAAGTTGAGGCGCAAGCATTATTAGATTCACTGTAAGGTGCTAAATTCCCATAGCAGAAAGTTAAGTATAAAATAGCCTAACTGGGTAAAATAAAGGATAATGTGCAGCGAAAATATTCTCCTTATTAGAAAGGCAAGTTTACATGCGTTACGCGTTAGGCATTGAGTATGATGGTAAAAATTATTGTGGCTGGCAACGGCAAAATAACGCTATCACAGTACAAGAAAAAGTAGAGAAAGCATTATCAATAATCGCTGATGAGCCGATAGCGGTTGTTTGTGCGGGGCGTACAGATACCGGCGTGAATGCGACTAATCAAGTTATTCATTTTGATACTTTAAAAAAGCGTAAAGATGTTGCTTGGACTTTAGGCGTTAACACTCATTTACCTGCGGATATTGCTGTCGCGTGGGTAAAACAAGTTGATGAAGAATTTCATGCACGTTTTAGTGCCACCGCGAGAAACTACCGGTATATCATTTATAATAAACCGCTACGTTCAGCGATATTAAGTCATGGCATCAGCCATTGTCACTATGCCTTAGATGAAAACCTTATGCAGCAAGGCGCCGATTACCTTCTTGGTCAGCATGATTTTACCTCTTTTCGTACCGTACATTGTCAGTCTCATTCTGCGGTTCGCACGATAAAACATTGTCGGGTAACTCGACAGGGTGATTACCTCATTGTTGATATCAAGGCGAATGCATTTTTACATCATATGGTAAGAAATATTGTTGGTAGCTTAATGCGGGTAGGACAATCACAAGAAACAACCGTCTGGATGCAAGAAGTTTTATTGGCTAAAAATCGTTGTGTCGCCGGAGTTACTGCGCCACCAGAAGGTTTATATTTTGTTGATGTTGATTATCCAGAAACTTTCAATTTACCTAAAAGCCGTTTAGGACCATTGTTTTTATAGACAAAAGAGTTTATGAACGCACAGTTTATTACTAAGCAGACCAGTTTTTTCTATATTCTATGGGGTATAGTATGGTCTAATGTTCGGTTTATAATTCGTATAACTTTACACTAGAGTTTGGTGGGGTATTTCCATCAATAAACCGACAGATATTTCGTTGCAACAGGCAAAAATAAAATTATGAGCTGGATAGAAAGAATTCTCCCGAAAGCAAAAACGACACAAAAAAGTAATATTCCAGAGGGTGTATGGAGTAAATGTTCTTCATGTAATGCCGTGCTTTATAAAGCTGAATTAGAGCGTCAAATCTCAGTATGCCCTAAATGTGATCACCATATGCGTATCAGTGCCCGTAAACGTATTGATAGCTTTCTTGACAAAGATAACCGCATGGAATTAGGTGAAGAGTTTGAAGCACAAGATATCTTAAAATTTAAAGACTCTAAGCGATATAAAGACCGTTTAAGTGCAGCTAGAAAAAATACCGGTGAGAAAGATGCGCTGATTGTCATGAAAGGTGAGCTATATGGTATGCCTGTTGTTGCAGCTGCATTCGAATTTGGATTTTTAGGCGGCTCAATGGCTTCTGTAGTAGGAGCTCGCTTTGTTAAAGGTGTTGAGTACTGTTTAGAGCATAATGTACCATTGATCTGTTTCTCTGCCAGTGGTGGAGCTCGTATGCAAGAAGCGCTATTCTCTTTAATGCAAATGGCAAAAACCAGTGCCGCTTTAGCTAAAATGAGCGAGAAAGGTCTTCCTTACGTGTCAGTATTAACTGACCCGACAATGGGCGGTGTATCAGCAAGTTTGGCTATGCTAGGTGACATTAATGTTGCTGAGCCTAAAGCGCTTATTGGTTTTGCCGGTCCACGTGTTATTGAGCAAACCGTTAGAGAGAAGTTACCTGAAGGTTTCCAACGTAGTGAGTTTTTATTAGAAAGAGGCGCAATTGATATGATTATTGATCGCCGTGAAATGAAAACAACTATAGCTAGAATGCTAGGTAAGTTTATGGGCCAGGTTAGCGTAGTTGCTAAAGCAGAATAAGCCAATAGTAAGTATTGTCTATTTAACTCACATCAGTTGTTGATAGCATAAATGTTAAAATCAAATTCAAGCCACTATCAAGATTTTACTAATCTTGCTCAGTGGCTTTATTATTTAGAAAACCTACATAGTACTGAAATAGACCTTGGTTTGACTCGAATCGGCAGGGTTGCCCAGCGTTTAGCTATTGACTTAAGCTTTGCTAAGGTTATTACCGTGGCGGGTACAAATGGTAAAGGTACCACCTGTGCTTTTATCGAAAATGCCTTACTCAATGCCAAAAATCGTGGCTCGCAAGATGGAGTGGCGGTTTATTCCTCTCCTCATATTTACCGTTTTAATGAGCGCCTGCGGATAAATAAGCAAGATATTGCTGACCAGCCGTTAATGCATGCTTTTAAACAAATTGAAGCTGCCCGTGCTGAGATATCTCTTAGTTACTATGAATATACAACGTTAGCAGCACTGTTGGTGTTAATGGACGCTAAGCCGCGCTATATCATACTTGAAGTAGGTCTAGGTGGTCGCTTGGATGCAACAAACCTTATTGATGCCGATATCGCTGTGATCACGACTATAGATCTCGATCACCAAAATTTTCTAGGTAATGATAGAGAAAGCATTGGCTTTGAAAAAGCCGGTATCATGCGACAAGAGCAAGACATTGTTATTGGTGATACCAGTGTGCCTAAGTCGGTTCTAGCCCATGCTCATTCGTTAAAGGCCATTTATGGTGAAAGGTTATTCTTACGCGAACACGAGTTTGTGGTTAAAAGTGAAAAGTCCCATTCTCATAGCCAATTGCAGTGGCAGTGGCAATCCAAGCAAACCCAGCTAACGCAGCTAAAAACACCTTTTATCCCCCAAGATAACGTGGCGACCGCGTTAATGGTGTTAGAGAAACTCGATATTGCTCTTAGCTCTGAGTTTGTTAATAAAATTATTTCAATAACTAAAGTCCCTGGGCGAACAGAGTTAATACATCAAGCAAACCATTGTGATGTTATTCTTGATGTTGGTCATAATCCGCAAGCGACTCGATACTTAGCGGATCACCTTAAACGTTTAAAAGAGCAAGCTAGCTATGAAAATATTTATGCTGTAGTGGCTATGCTGGCAGATAAAGACATCAGCGCCAGTTTGTTATCACTCAAAGATGATGTTGATTATTGGTATGCAGGAGCACTTGATGTACCAAGGGCTGCCAGCAAAGAAACTATGCAAAAGAAGTTGGCAATGTTTACTAATGCGACTAATTGTTTTGACAATGTCGACCAGGCATTTAAAATGGCGAACATGCAGGCGAGTTCGTCTGACTTGATTCTTGTTTTTGGCTCATTTTTTACCGTTGCTCAAATCAGATCTCAGCTAATTAACTGTTAGTTAGGCCATATTATATTTGCCATTTTAGCTTAGACGTATTAACTTTGCGGTATTCATTTTGACTAACAGTTTTTCCGAATAGTTTAAGTTGTATTAATTAGGAGTGTCTCTTGTCTACACCGTTTCAAAATCGTCTGGTCGGTACAATTATTGTTGCCGCCGTGGTTATCATTTTCCTACCTGATGTACTTGATGGCGAAAAACAGTCACACCAAGCAGATTTTGAAGCTATTCCAAAGGCAGAAGTGTTCACGGGGAAATTAACTAACAAACCCTTTCCAGAAAATAAATTAGTAAGACAAAAACCTATAACTATTTCTAATGAAGAAGCCATCGATGAGCTTGTTAGTGCTCAGTCGAATGAAGAGTCGACGAAACCGACAAGTAAAGTCAAAGATAAAGTAGCTGTTACTAAATCAATAGCTAAATCTGTAACTAAGCCGGTAGCTAAACCGCTAGTAAAACCAAAGAGTCAGTTAAATAAAACATTACCAGAAAAAGCTATCGCCAAAGAGGCTTGGGTGATTCATTTAGGTAGCTTTAAAAATAAAGATAATGTTGCTCAGCTATTAAAAAAATTAAAGGCTAAAGGTTATATCGCTTTTACCAAACCCATCCAAACCAAACAGGGTACATTAACTAAAGTCATGATCGGACCAGAGTTGATAAAGTCCGCCATGGTTAAAAAGCTACCCGCTCTGCACAAGCTTACCGGTATCCAAGGAAAAGTAGCGTATTTTAAACCAAGTAAATAATAGACATTTTATAAAATGTTAGGCATTAATTGGCTAATTCTGATAGAATGCGCGCCTCTAATTTAGAGAAACTCAACGAGACACTCAAGTTATGGTTTGGATAGATTACGCCATTTTGGCCATTATAGGCATATCAACACTAGTTAGTTTGATACGGGGCTTTGTAAAAGAAGCAGTATCTTTAGTGATTTGGATCAGTGCCTTTTTCATCGCCAGTACTTTTTATGCCAATCTCGCTATTCTGTTAACGAACATTTCTGATCAATTCTTGCGTAATGCTGCAGCCGTTGCCATTCTCTTCATAACAACCTTAGTACTTGGTGCTTTAGTTAATTACCTTATTGGGCAACTGGTCAGTAAAACCGGTCTTTCAGGCACGGACCGTATATTAGGCCTAGTTTTTGGCGCACTTCGTGGCGTACTTATCATCAGTGCACTGTTATTTTTTGTTGATGCTTTTACCGGTGCGGCCACAACACAGTGGTGGCAAAGCTCACAATTAATCCCTGAATTTACCTTAGTGGTAGAGTGGTTTTTTGAGTACCTTAAAGGTTCATCAAGTTTTTTAACTTAGTTGTTGCTAGCAATGGCTAAGCTCATGCGGAGTCACTCCGTATACTGTAATTTATAGGGTATTATTTCAATATTCTATAACTCAATATTTATATGATGGTTCACATCATGCTAAGCACAATGTTTAGCGCATATTAATATTGTAAATAATTTTTTTGTGGAGAAAAATTTATGTGTGGCATTGTTGGTATAGTCGGTAAAACCTCAGTTAGTCAGTTGTTATATGACGGATTAACTGTACTTCAGCATCGTGGTCAAGATGCCGCAGGTATTGTAACTATTCATAATAATAAGTTCAGACTTCGTAAAGGCAATGGCTTAGTAAAAGATGTTTTTCATACCCGCCATATGCATCGTTTACAAGGTAATATAGGTATTGGTCATATTCGTTATCCGACCGCGGGCACTTCAAGCTCTTCAGAAGCACAACCTTTTTATGCAAACTCTCCTTTTGGCATATCATTAGCGCATAATGGTAACTTAACCAATGCTGAAGAATTAAGAACCTGGTTATTTAATGATGCTCGTCGCCACGTTAATACTACTTCAGACTCTGAGGTTTTATTAAACATCTTTGCCCATGAATTACAGCAAAGTGAAAATATTTCACTTACCCCTGATGATGTCTTTACTGCAGTAGCTAAGCTTCATAAACGAGTTCGTGGCGCCTATGCTACGGTCGCTTTAATTGTTGGCCATGGTATGGTTGCTTTTCGGGACCCTAATGGCATTAGACCTTTAGTTTTTGGTAAACGAGAAACTGAGTTGGGCGTTGAGTATATGGTTGCCTCTGAGTCAGTTGCTCTGGATGCTTGCTCTTTTGATTTTGTTCGTGATGTTGCCCCGGGTGAAACAATATTCTTTGCTGAAAATGGCCAAATCCACAGCCAGCAATGTGCTGAAAACCCAGTTTATAGCCCATGTATTTTTGAGTTTGTTTATTTTGCTCGTCCTGACTCCACCATGGATAAAATGTCTGTCTATGCATCACGAGTGGAAATGGGCACTAAGCTTGGTGAGAAAATTGCTGACGAATGGCAAGATCTTGATATAGATGTTGTTATTCCTATCCCTGAAACGTCTTGCGATATAGCGCTACAAATAGCTCATCATCTTGACTTACCATACCGTCAAGGTTTTGTTAAAAACCGTTATATTGGCCGTACCTTTATTATGCCTGGTCAAGAACAACGTAAAAAATCCGTGCGTCAAAAGTTAAATGCTATTACCACTGAATTTAAAGGAAAAAATGTTCTACTGGTAGATGATTCTATTGTTCGAGGCACGACTTCAGAACAAATAGTTGAAATGGCACGCGCTGCTGGAGCCAAGAAAGTTTACTTTGCTTCTGCTGCGCCTGAAGTTAGATTTCCAAATGTTTATGGTATAGATATGCCAAGTGCTAATGAACTCATTGCTCATGGTCGTGAATTAGACGATATTTGTAATTTAATTGGTGCAGATAAGCTGATTTATCAATCTATTGGTGATTTAATTGCTGCTGTTGGCGCTGGTAACCCAGAAATAAAGTCTTTTGATACTTCAGTATTTGATGGCAATTATGTGACCAATGATATTGATCAGGCCTATTTAGAAAGGTTAGATGCGTTACGCAATAATACCAGTAAAGAAACATCTGATAAAAATGCTGACTCGATAATTGATATGCATAATGAAGGTGCAGAGTAACTTTTACTCTTTCTCACTGTTAAAAATCAGCTGCTGTAGCAATACGCAGTAAAAAAAGCCTTATCTCTGTAATAGAGGTAAGGCTTTTTTAATGTCGATCTAAGTTGTATTTTTTAATGTTGTGCCGGTAATCTAAGAGACAAATTCGGGACCAAATCCCATGGTCCACATCATTGCGGTAATCCCCATTAAGGCTACTAATAAGACTAAACCGCAGGTCACCACTGAGCTTGAATAGATAAAGCCTTTTTCTTCCGGAATATTCATCATGATAGGAACGCCGGAATATAATAAATAGATTGAATAGGCTACAGCTGCTAGGCCGGCTAGGGCGACAAACCATAGTACCGGGAATAAAGTGGTAATACCTACCATCAGTAATGGTGTTGCTGTATATGCAGCAAGTTCAAGTGCTTGAACATAATCTGGTTTTGAGTCAAAAGTTTTCGCCATCCACTGGATTAAATAAGCTAAGGCGAAAACGCCAGAAATTAAAGCGAAATACATGCTCACGGCCATTATTTTAGCGCTTTCTACGCTTATTTTTATCGGGTCGCCAACGCCAATTGTCCAGCCAATGTAGGCCGCAGCATAAAAGCTGCATATCGCTGGAATCAAAGCTATGGTTAAAATATGCATCAAGCTATAACTTAAGCTCTCGTGGCGCTTTTCAATAACATGCCATTCTTCTTTAGGGTGAGTGTATAAGCCCCATATGTGGTTCAGTATCATAATCATTCCTCTCGCACGTAAGTATTCGGAAAGTACTTTTTAGTCAAAATAAACAACAACAAATAATTAAGCCATCAGTACTCTTATTATTACTTCTTTATTTATGAAAGATATAAGATGATTCGTCAAGTGTTGCTGTAAAAATAAACAATAAAGCTCTATGGAAATAGCTTTTAATACTTTTTTGCGATAACGAAAATAATTTGATTTGAGTGAGTGCTAACTGATTTTTATACGTACAATTGACATTACTTCTATATCAAATCCGGCGACAACCTCAGTTTCAGGGTAATAAGTTAAATTAATTCTTTGTCCTTGCAAGCATTTATAAAGCTTTTTACGTTTGTATTTAAAGGGCACATCTATATTATCTAATATCAGTGTGTTGACTATCCAATCATCACACTCTCGCTGCACATGGGAGCTTACTTTCATATGTTCGCTATGCACCAACTTATCGTGTTTTTTAATAAGTTTCTGAGCGGAGTTTTTATTGCTAAGCATTTTTTTTATTATAGAAGGCATAAATTTGATCTATGTAAGCTAAAAAACAGATTTTGCTAGTATCTCAAGAAATAGACTTTTAAAATAGGAGGACTGGCATAAATGAACTGCCTAGCTATATAGAGCTGAGAGAACAGATGACTGAAGTAGAGCAACTATTAACACCGATATTAAAATTTTTATCATGCGAAACACCTGATGCTTGGATAGATGAAGCGAAGAAAAAAGAAAATTTACCGATCATTCTACGAGACCATCTTGCCTGTGAGCTTAAAGCAGGGCAAACCGCTATGTTTCTCATTCGAAAATATGCCATTGATAAAGCCAGTCATAAGATATTACTGGCATGGTTTGAACCTTATGAAGACTTTTTATATCGAAAGCGAGGTGATTTAGCGTCACTTGCCAATAAAAATAATCTTTCTAAGGCTAATTTACCCAAAATTACTAGCTCTGAAGGTAAGCCTGCTTATAGCCAAGACCTTATTGATAAAATGGTCCTGTTAATTAGAGAAGAGTTGCACCATTTTTATCAAGTATTAGAGATTATGGTTAAACGGGATATTCCTTTTGATGGTCTTACTGCCGGTCGTTACGCCAAAGGTATGCTCAAGCATGTGACAACTTATGAGCCAAATGCGTTAATTGATAAATTGATCATTGGTGCTTATATTGAGGCACGTTCGTGTGAGCGTTTCGCGAAATTAGCACCACATTTAGATGATGATTTAAATAAGTTCTATGTGTCTTTATTACGCTCGGAAGCACGTCATTATCAAGACTATTTGGCTTTAGCTGCACAAGTTGCCGGTGAGGGTATAGATATCAGCGAGCGCATTGCTTATTTTGCTAAGGTAGAAGCGGAACTTATTTCTAGCCCAGATGAAGATTTTAAATTCCACTCTGGCACGCCAGTTTAAGTTATTGCCGTAGGTTTAACCATTATCGCATTAACTAATATTTTTTATTAATTGTAGATAATAGTTAAAGCGATAAGATAAAAGTATTTTGTGGAAGGGCTACTACGTTAGAGGCTGGTTGAGCAATTCAATAGACTCTGGTGTTACTTTTAGCCAGGCACCTTGTTCGTACCAATCACCTAAAACTATACGCTGAGCGCTTTCATTATTTGCTTTTATTTCATGTACTGCTGGCCTGTGTGTATGACCATGAATTAATAACTGGCTTTGGTATTGCCCAAGGCATGTAATCACTTCACTTTCGGTGACGTCCATAATTTCTTGTGATTTCATTGCCGTAGCAGCAGCACTTTTTTTTCTATAATTTGCCGCCATTTTTTTACGAATAAATAAAGGCAGACTTTTAACGGCTGTTTGCCACCACCAAGATCGAGATTTTTTTCTAAATACCTGGTAATTAATGTCACGCGTACATAAGGTGTCGCCATGCATAATGACTACAGTTTGACCATAAAGCTCGATAGTATCGATTTCAGGCAGTAGCTGCATGTTTGCTTTTTTAGCGTAAGACTTACCTAGGAGAAAATCTCTATTACCGTGTATAAAATAAATTTTTGTGCCTCTTTGACTTAGCTTAGTTAGCGCGTCGGCAATGGTTTTAAGGTAAGGGCTATCATCATCATCGCCAACCCAAGCTTCAAATAAGTCGCCAAGGATATATAGCTTTTCGGCCTCAATGGCATCATCTTTTAAAAAACGCAAAAAACAGGCCGTTATATCGGGCCTGTTTTCACTTAAATGCAAATCAGCAATAAAATACGTTATTGCTGATTTAGTTTTGCTAATCATTGTTTGCGGCAAAACTTATTCAACAATTGCTGATTCAATCAAAATGTCATCTTTTGGTACGTCGCCGTGACCATGATAAGTGCCTGTTTCAACTAAAGCCATTTTATCGACGATATCCATGCCTTCGACAACTTCACCAAATACACAGTAACCCCAGCCTTGTACATTTTCAGCGGTGAAATCTAAAAAGTCATTATCTGATAAATTGATAAAAAACTGTGCTGATGCTGAATGCGGCTCTTGAGTACGCGCCATAGCTAAAGTACCACGTTTGTTACTTACGCCATTGTTTGCTTCGTTTTTGATGCTGGCACGAGATTCCTTTTCTTCTAAACCAGGTACAAAACCGCCGCCTTGTGCCATAAAACCTTTAATTACACGGTGAAAAATCGTGCCATTGTAGTGACCTTCTTCAACATATTGTTGGAAGTTTTTTGCTGAAACAGGTGCGTTATCGAAGTCTAATTCAATTTTAATATCGCCAAGGCTTGTTTTTAATATGATCATAGTGGTCTCTTGTTTAGTTCTGATAAATTAATTGCGGCAATTGTACGCTAACTTGCTATAAAGTGCATTAGTCTTGGTGATCCTTTAGATTTGTTCAGGTACAATCTATGCCTATCTACTTCCATATGTATTTCGAAGTAGAGCAGCTCAAACACTTATTTATTAGAAATTACTCAGTAGGAATCATAAAATATCATGTTGCAGATTTACAACACCTTAAGTCGTCAAAAAGAAACCTTTACACCAATTAATCCAGGTAAAGTAGGCTTATATGTTTGTGGTTGCACTGTTTATGATTTATGCCATATTGGTCACGGTCGCACCTATATTAGCTTTGACAATATTGCCCGTTACTTAAGATTTTCTGGTTATGAGGTTAATTATGTGCGCAACATCACCGATGTTGAAGATAAGATAATTAACCGTGCTAATGAAAATAATGAAACACCCGAAGCATTAACTGAGCGAACCATTGCCGCAATGCATCAAGACTTTGATGCATTGAATATGGTACGACCTGATTTAGAGCCAAGAGTAACAACGCACATGGACGAAATCATTACTATGATTGAAACCCTAGTAGCGAAAGAGCATGCTTATGTTGCCGGTGCCAATGTTGAATCTACCGGGCAGGGCGATGTACTTTTTAATGTTTCTAGTTATGCTGATTACGGTAAGCTTAGTGGCCAAAACCTTGAGCAATTACAATCAGGTTCACGTGTAGAAATTGATAAGAACAAAAATAATCCGCTTGATTTTGTTTTATGGAAATCGGCTAAACCCGGTGAGCCTAGTTGGTCATCTCCTTGGGGAGAAGGTCGTCCTGGTTGGCATATTGAATGTTCGGCGATGAGCGCGAAAGAGCTTGGTCATCATTTTGATATTCATGGCGGCGGCTCTGATTTAACTTTTCCTCATCATGAAAATGAAATTGCGCAAAGTTGTTGTGCCCTTGATACACCCTACGTAAATTATTGGATGCACACAGGTATGGTGCAGGTCGATCAAGAAAAAATGTCTAAGTCATTAGGTAACTTTTTCACTATACGTGATGTATTAACTCAATATGATGCCGAAACAGTACGATTTTTCTTAACGACAGGGCATTATCGTAGTCAATTAAATTATTCAACCGATAACTTAACGCAGGCGAGATCGTCAGTAGAGCGAATTTACACTTCGCTACGTGATGTAAATATCCCAAGTAATCATGTGCTAGATAAAGACTTAAGTTTTGTTAAGCAATTTTGCCAAGCAATGGATGATGACTTTAACACCCCACAAGCATTAGCCGTGTTTTTTGAAATGTCGAAAGAGTTAAATGTTGCTAAAGCTGCCAATAATGAAGCCTTAGCTGGCGAATTGGCGGCAACATTAGTTGCTCTTGGTGATATTGTTGGTTTATTACAGCTTGACCCTGCCGCTTTCTTGCAAGGTGACAATGATAATGACGAAGTGGCTGAAATTGAGGCACTTATTGTCCAACGCAATCAAGCACGGATTGATAAAGATTGGGCACTTGCAGATGACGCTCGTGACAAACTTAATGCGATGAATATTGTGTTAGAAGATAGCGCCGGTAAAACAACATGGCGTAAAGCTTAAAAGAACTTTAGTGTTGATACATACGGCACTAAGCTACGAATATTAAGCATTAAGTAATTATTAAGTAACAAAAAGGGTGAAC
>JALJPA010000157.1 GCA_022969215.1 Colwellia sp.
TAAATTACCGGAAAGCCTGGCGCCAATTTTATTAATCCCAGTGATCATGTTTACAACCTATGTGGCCTTTGCTTTATCACCACAGCTAGAGGCTATTCTCTTTAATGGCGATATGCGTCAATTCCTTACTAACGACCTAGGTATCAATTTTGACCAAAGGAATGCTTTAGTGGTCGGCATTGCCATGGGCTTTGCTGTTATTCCTACCATATTCACTATGGCTGAAGATGCAATTTTTAGTGTACCAGGACATTTAACTAATGGCTCATTAGCGCTTGGTGCAACTCAATGGCAAACCTTAGTAGGGGTCGTGTTGTTGACCGCAAGTCCAGGTATCTTTTCCGCGGTTATGATGGGACTTGGTCGCGCTGTTGGAGAAACTATGATTGTCTTGATGGCAACGGGTAATACGCCAATTTTAGATTGGAGTATTTTCCAAGGCATGAGAACACTAGCGGCCAACATTGCTGTAGAAATGCCGGAGGCCGAAGTGGGCAGCTCCCATTACCGTATCTTGTTCTTAGCAGCGTTTGTACTCTTTATATTTACTTTTATATTCAATACCGCAGCAGAGTTTGTTCGCCAACGTTTACGAGAAAAGTACAGCTCAATGTAGTCGTTTGTATCGAATTTAGAATATACACAATAATTTTTATAGAGGTCAGTGGCTATTCAGCTTTAGGCTGTAGAGTTCAATTTTAAGGGAAATGTACGGAGTTGATGACTATCAATGAGTACATTTGACGCATAAATCGGGCTTTACAGCAACAAGATGAAAAGTCACTCACCAATAATGAGTTACTTTATGAATAAGTGGTTTAAATCAGGCGCTCCTTGGATATGGTTATCTGCAGGTGGCGTAAGTATCAGTTTAATCTCAGTGTTGGGCTTATTATGGCTTATTGCCTCACGTGGCTTATCCTACTTTTGGCCAAGTGAACTTTATCAATTTGATCTTCTGGATAAAAATGGTGTTAAGAGTGTTGTTATTGGCGAAATATACGATAGAGAAGAAATACCTGTTGGTCAATTAGCGCATTTAAATTTAGACCTTGATCCAGAGCAAGAAGTGTTAGAGCGCTTATTGATCAAAACCGGTAACCGAGAGTTGGTTAGTTTAGATTTTCGCTGGTTGCTAAGTCATAACATTACCAATACCCAAAAACCCAAAGACTTAGTCGTTGTTGAACGCCGTACCCATGGTAACTTTTATGGTTATATTGACAGTATGGTTGTTGATGGCAATGAAGTTGACTCAAACCAGTTAGATGAATTATTAACCAGGGTTGAAAAATTTCAACGACAAATTGATGAATTACAAAAGTCAGATATTGGCGCAATAAACTATCAATTAGAACGTTTACGATTAAAAACACGTAAATATCAGTTACAAGATAAGTTAACCGCGAGTCTGCAAGCCGAAATTGATAGTGAGGTGGTTAGCTTAAATCAACGCTATGCCAAGCTAGAGCAAGAGTTGATGGGTTATCGAGAAGAAATATCCCGTGACCATATAGTGATGCGTGCAATGGATGGTCAACTTGTTACCATTAACTTTGAATACATTCTTAAGGTGACCTTTAATAATCAACTTAGCCTTCTTGAAAAACTGAGTACATTCTTTAGCCAGATTGGGGGATTCATCATTGAAGATCCGCGTGAGGCTAATACCGAAGGTGGGGTATTTCCTGCTATATTTGGTACCGTACTTATGGTGTTGTTGATGACAGTCATCGTTTCACCGTTGGGAGTTATCGCAGCGATATACTTACATGAGTATGCGGGTAAAAATGCTTTTACTAAGCTGTTACGCATATCGGTTATTAACTTGGCGGGTGTGCCGTCTATCGTTTATGGTGTATTTGGTTTAGGGTTTTTTGTCTATATGGTAGGTGGTTCACTGGATCAATTGTTTTACTCAGAAAACTTACCTAGCCCAACTTTTGGTACACCAGGCGTATTATGGTCTTCACTAACACTGGCAATATTGACTTTACCTGTGGTAATTGTTTCCACCGAAGAAGGTTTGTCACGTATTCCATTGGAGATGCGTTACGGCTCATTGGCACTAGGCGCAACGAAGGCTGAAACCTTATGGCGTATTATTTTACCTATTGCCAGTCCTGCTATTATGACCGGAATTATTTTAGCTATTGCCCGAGCCGCAGGGGAAGTAGCACCGCTAATGTTGGTCGGCGTAGTGAAAATGGCGCCTAATTTGCCCTTAGATGGTAACTTTCCTTTCTTACATTTAGATCGCAAGTTCATGCATTTAGGTTTTCATATTTATGATGTTGGTTTCCAAAGTCCCAATGTAGAAGCCGCGCGACCGTTGGTTTTTGCAACCGCCTTACTCTTAGTAAGCATTATTGTTGCCTTGAATATGACCGCCGTTTCAATCCGTAATAGATTACGTGAAAAATATAAGATGTTAGAGCACTAATTATACCAATTCCAATAAGTTTCTTCCCACTCAGCGAGAGTTAAAAGGCTTAGAGGCAAGGCATTGATTGTAGATAATGGTTATTCCCTTATCAAAATCAATAACGCAGCATGTAAGCCTTTTAAACTCGCCCTTTGGGAGCTTTCCAGCGATTCGATAACCGCACAGAATTTCTTTCATATAGAGTGACTATATGCAAAAAAATTCTATTTGTTCTCAAACCGCTGGCAAGCTCTGAGTGGGAACTAACTTAATGGACTTGGTATTAGCTAAAACAACAATTTACAATGAGTCATTTGAAATGAGTAATTTTAATGACTTATTGTTTTACTAAATAATGATCAATGAAAAGTAATTAGAGAAAACCTATTATGATTTCTATTAGCCCAAAAGCATTAGCTACTGGCTCAGAGCCTTTAATTAAAACGCCGTTAGATTTAAATAATTTATCACCAGAGCAAGTTGCCTTAGATATTAATAAATTAAATTTATACTATGGTAAAAAGCAGGCACTTAATAATATTACCATGTCGATTCCTAAGGGGCAGGTTACTGCCTTTATTGGGCCAAGTGGCTGTGGTAAATCCACCTTGTTACGTTGTATTAACCGCATGAACGACTTAGTTGATGATTGTCATATCAGTGGCGAAATTAACTTACATGGCAATAACATCTATAACAAACATGTTGATGTTGCTGAGTTAAGACGCAAAGTAGGTATGGTATTCCAGCGTCCTAATCCGTTTCCTAAAACTATTTATGAAAATGTTGTCTATGGTTTACGCATTATGGGCGAAAATAATCGTAGAAGACTGGATGAGGCTGCGGAGCAATCATTACGCAGTGCCGCGCTTTGGAATGAAGTAAAAGACAGATTGCATGAAAGTGCTTTAGGTCTTTCTGGCGGTCAGCAGCAGCGCTTAGTGATTGCTCGTGCTATTGCTATTCAACCTGAGGTGCTACTGCTTGATGAGCCGACTTCAGCACTTGACCCTATTTCGACCTTGGTCATTGAAGAGTTAATCAATGATCTTAAAAAGCAATTTACTGTCGTTATTGTTACGCATAATATGCAGCAAGCTGCACGGGTTTCTGATCAAACGGCATTTATGTATATGGGTGATTTAATAGAGTACAGTGATACCAATACTTTATTTACCACGCCGCTGAAAAAGAAAACTGAAGATTATATTACCGGCCGTTATGGCTAAACCTCTGGTAGTAGCCTACTAGTGATTTATTCTAAACTCACTAGTAATCACTAGATAAAGTATGCAAGAACATACTTATAAAAGGACATCCCATGGATAATTTACAAATAGGTCGTCATATTTCTGGCCAATTCAATGAAGATTTAGAGCGCGTCATAAATAATGTTATGCATATGGGCGGTTTGGTTGAGAAACAGTTAACTGATGCACTAGCTGCAGTGGACACTACTGATGTCACCTTGGCCAAGGAAGTCTTAAGCAATGATTATCAAGTGAATGCCTATGAGGTGAGTATTGATGATGAATGCACTCGTATCATTGCTAAACGCCAACCTGCAGCTGGAGATTTACGTTTAATTATGGCGATCGTTAAAACCATTACAGATCTAGAGCGTATTGGTGATGAAGCGGAGAAAATAGCCCGAGTTGCCCTAGAAAATTTTTCTTCCTCGCAGCAAGATTTACTGGTGAATTTAGATAACTTAGGTCGACTAGTATTAGAGTTTTTACAAGCTAGTCTTGATGCTTTTACCCGTATGGATTGTGATGCAGCTATAAAAATCCATCAAATGGATGACAAAATTAACCGTGAATATGAAGCACTGATCCGTCAACTAATGACCTATATGATGGAAGACCCACGTTCAATACCACAAATTATGACGGTTATTTGGTCAGCTAGAGCGTTAGAGCGTATCGGTGACCGTTGTCAAAATATTTGTGAATACATTATTTACTTTGTTAAAGGCAAAGTTGTTCGCCATACGACAGCAGAAGACATGAAAAATCTCTAAACAATCATTAATAAATCACCAAGCAATTTAAATCAAGGCTAATAATTAAAAACATTAAATTCAATAGATTAGCTAAGTACTATGTCAGTGCTTAGCCAATAAAAATTTACACTGTCGTGGTTAGCTAATAAAGGCAACCATTTAAGCTGATATTAGCATTTAACATTAGAAGTTAAATGGGTTACTATCCGCGGCGAATAGCAATGACGAGAGTTATACTTACTGGAAACATACTTATGGCCAGAAATACAATCTTAGGTGTATTTGCAAAATCACCAATAAAACCCTTAGAAAAACATATTCGTATAGTTGTAAAATGTAGTAAACAACTTATCCCCTTTTTTGATGCATGTGTTGCAAAAGACTGGAGTGAAGCGGCAAAAGTTCGTCGTAAACTGTCTAAGTTAGAGCAAGATGCAGATGCCTTAAAACGTCAATTACGTTTAGAGTTACCAGGTGGCTTATTTATGCCAGTTGATAGAGCTGACTTACTTGAACTTCTTACCCAACAAGACAAAATAGCTAACAAAGCAAAGGATATCGCTGGTCGCGTATTAGGGCGTAAGCTTGAAGTACCTGAAAGTTTACAAGCCGAGTTTTCTGTTTACCTAGAGCGTTGTCTTGATGCTACCGAAAAAGCAGCAGAAGCCATTAACGAATTAGATGACTTATTAGAAACCGGCTTTCGTGGTCGTGAAGTTGCCTTGGTTGAGAAAATGATCAACCAATTAGACGCTATCGAAGATGACACTGATGGCTTGCAAATAATTTTGCGTAAAAATTTATTAGCGATTGAAAAGGATTTGAATCCAGTTGATGTAATGTTCTTATATCAAATTATTGATTGGGTTGGTGACTTAGCCGACCTTGCTGAACGTGTAGGTGCACGTTTAGAAATACTTCTTGCTAGAAAATAAGGCTTAACTGATGGAAATTATACTTAACTCAGGCGGCACATTTGTACTTATCGCCGCTGTTGTTGGATTTTTTATGGCATGGGGCATCGGTGCCAACGATGTTGCCAACGCTATGGGAACCTCTGTTGGTTCAAAAGCATTAACAATTAAACAAGCCATTATTATTGCAATGGTATTTGAATTTGCTGGTGCTTACCTTGCCGGCGGTGAAGTCACATCAACCATACGTAAAGGTATCATTGATGCCAGTTACTTTATTGATACGCCAGAGCTACTTGTTTATGGCATGATTTCAGCACTATTTGCTGCTGCTACCTGGTTACTTATTGCCTCAGCTCTCGGCTGGCCAGTATCTACTACTCATTCTATTGTTGGTGCCATTGTCGGTTTCGCTGCGGTCGGCGTAAGCGCTGATGCGGTTGAGTGGGGTAAGGTGCTTGGTATTGTTGGTAGTTGGGTAATTACGCCACTTATCTCAGGTATTATCGCTTTTATTATCTTTAACAGTGCGCAAAAATTAATTTTTGATACTGATAAACCTTTGCAACAAGCTAAGCGCTGGGTTCCTGCTTATATGTTCTTGGCCGGTTTTGTTTTATCACTGGTTACCATCAAAAAAGGTCTCAAGCACATAGGTTTAGAAAGTGTCGATCTTGGTATTGTAACACTTGAAATAAACGGTGCAGGTGGTTATTACTTAGCAATTATTGTCGCTGCTATCGTGGCAATCATAGGTAAAATATTTATTAGTCGCTTGAAATTTGACGAAACGCTTGCCAAAGAAGCGCACTATGTCAATGTAGAAAAAGTATTTGCAGTATTAATGATAATTACCGCTTGTGCTATGGCTTTTGCTCACGGTTCAAATGATGTTGCTAACGCCATTGGCCCATTAGCTGCCGTAGTGAGTATTGTTGAAAATAATGGCGAAATTGCCGCTGAATCAGCTATTGCTTGGTGGATTCTACCTTTAGGTGGCTTTGGTATTGTTGCTGGTCTGGCACTGTTTGGTCATAAAGTAATTGCCACTATCGGCCAAGGTATAACTCACCTAACGCCAAGTCGCGGTTTCGCTGCTGAATTAGCTGCTGCTAGTACTGTGGTTATTGCCTCTGGTGCCGGCTTGCCAATTTCAACAACACAAACGCTTGTTGGTGCTGTGTTAGGTGTAGGTATGGCTCGTGGTATTGCGGCCATTAACTTAGGTGTGGTGCGAAACATTGTTGTTTCTTGGGTTATCACCTTACCTATAGGCGCTGGTTTATCTATTTTATTCTTCTGGATGATGCAGGCAACGTTTAGCTAAGTCGCTACGTAGTTAATTATTACAGAAAGTAGCATCAAAAAAGCCGCATTAATTGCGGCTTTTTTATTTGCGTTATTTAAGCTTGACCTTTTAAAGTTCTTCGCTTAACTCGCTATTTAGCTACGTTCAGTGACTTCTAATAAATGATAGCCAAACTGAGTTTTTACTGGCCCTTGTACTGTATTTAATGGCGCTGAAAAAACAACTTTATCAAATTCAGGAACCATTTGGCCCGGGCCAAAACTACCTAAAGCACCACCTTGTGCATTAGATGGGCAGTTTGAATGCTCTTTAGCAACATCAGCAAAATCTTTGCCTGCTTCGATTTCTATTTTTAATGCTAAGCATTGTTCTTCTGTATCCACTAAAAGGTGGCGTGCACTTGCTTGAGACATACTACTTTCCTGTTACTTTAAGTTTGAAATTATATTTTTTAAATAATTATATTTTTTAAAAAATATAATTGATCGCATGTACAGTAACGTATCTTACTGGCAAATGAAAGTAACAGAAATGAAACTCGCTCTTATCTGTTTGAACACCTTAGATAATTAGCGAATATCATACCGTCGTTTAAAATAGGCAGGTAAGCTATAAGTCACGGGCTTAAATGTGATTTGGTAATTTAAAACATCAAAATGAGAAAGTGTTATTTAGTCAAAGCCTATTTGAAGCTATTCGCTAAGGGCTTTATTCGCCTTAATTAGCACTTAAGCTTAAATATGGGTAGAATAGCAAAAATTTTCGTCTCAAATATTGCCTAAAGCAGTAAGGAATTCATTATGGCTTCTCTTCAAGAGCAGTTGCTTAAAGCCGGTTTAACTACTAAGCAAAAAACGCGTCAAGCAAACTCAGATAAACGTAAAAAAAACAAACAAAAGCGTAGCGGTGTTGAACATGGCGCTAGTTTGCAAGAGCAAGTAAAGCAAGACTTAGCACTATCAAAAGCCGATAAACTTGCTAAAGATAGCGCCCTTAATGAAGTAAAAAAACAAGAGCTTGCCAGTAAAGAGCAAAAATTACGTATCAAGCAAATACTTCAACATCACCAATTAACCGGTGTTAGTGGAGATAGTGACTATAACTACACTTTCAATAATAAAGTTAAAAAATTAGCGCTTAATACCATCACCCATAAAGCACTGGTTAATGGTCGTTTGGCATTATGTGGCTTAAATGAAACTACTTATCTTGTTACCAGTGAAACAGCGGCTAAAATAGCCGATCTCGACACGTCTATTGTGTTAGTGCAAAACGATAAGGTCGAGACTGAAGAAACCGATGAAAATGATCCTTACGCTGATTATCAAATTCCCGATGATTTAATGTGGTAGTTGATTATTTCGTTAAGTGTTTCGTGTGATTGAACATACTGAGATAAATAGCAGGGAAATATTTACCTGCTATTTATGTTAGAATGACCTTCAAATTTTGTGTGTTGAACACCTAAAACACTAGTACCTATATTAATAGTTAACCTAAACAAAGTGTTAATTAAGACTATAGAAATTATTTTATTTATAAGAGTTACTAAATATTATGTTGATGAAAGCTATCCGTTGGCCAATAGGGCAATTAATTTTAATACTAAACTTTATATTTTCACCGCGTTCGCCAAAGCGTGCCATAGACGAGCAAGCTAAAATTGATGATAAGACGCAAAGCTTAAGCTTGTATCAACTACCCTCTTGTCCTTTTTGTGTAAAAGTACGTCGTACCATGAAACGAGAAGGTTTAAAGATAGAGCTACGTAACATCAGCGGTAAAAATGACTTTAGTGAAGAGCTTACTCGTGAAGGCGGTAAACGCAAAGTACCATGTCTACGTATTGAAAAATCAGACGGTCAAGTACAATGGTTATATGAGTCAAATGATGTGGTTGCACATTTACAGACCTTAACTAAAGCGGCTTAAGTTGAACTAAACTAAGTTAAACTGCTTAAGTTAAATTCAATTGTATATTAAGAAAGTGTGCCACTGTTGGCGCACTTTTTTGTTTCTAAAGCGGAAAACTACAGGTTGTAAATGGCAATATAAAGATATGCCCCTAAACTAACCTTATAAGATCAACTTTTTTAGTTAGAGGCTTTGGACATTGTCCACATTGGCACACCTTTTGGCGTGTGTTGCAAAGCGAGCCATAATAAATCTCTTTATCCTGACGTGCTGGAGCATTAATTAAAATGTGAAGGTATTTTATTAAGCCAGCTATAAAGAAAATACTAACAGTATTGCTTGCTTAGCAAACTAATATTGAAGTTGCCAATTATGAAGAAGAATAAATGAATAAGGCATTATAAGTCTACTATTAGCTGTATCATTAGCTTTATCTGCTTGTTCGTAGGCAAGGTAGTGGTAACAAATTCAGGCGATAAATACAGCTTAAGTGAAAATACTACAGAGTCAGTTCATGTTGTTGGTGCATATTATGAATATCAATTTGTACGTAACAGTGAATTAGGCTTCAAAGGTTGTACAAAATTAATGAATAATGCAGCAAAGACTTTTGCAAAAAGTTTAGCTAAGTCTTTTACTCCTATTACTTGGCAAACAATACAGGCCGATGGCTACATTGACCACGGTAGAGACTGAATAACGACGGTTATGTATGTTAACTGTCAATACACATACACAATTATAAAGATTAAGGAACAAATAATGCTAATTTTAACGAGAAGAGTCGGCGAAACATTAATGATCAATGACAATATTACCGTAACGGTATTAGGTGTTAAAGGCAGTCAAGTACGCATAGGTATTAATGCACCTAGTGATGTGTCCGTACATCGTGAAGAGATTTATCAACGTATTCAAGCTGAGAAAGCGAGTAATGAAAGTGAGAACACTTCAATTACTTAGCAGTGCACCCGTCAGCTTATCAAGGGTTTTATAAAACAAAGCAGATAAACTTCTGATTGAGTAGAGTCGTAATATGTTATCGCAATCTCATAAGAGCGATAATACCAGTTACTCTTAATAAGCCAGCTTATTGCTGGCTTTTTTATGTCTGCTTGGGTAAGGGCGTTTTTATTGGCACAATCGCTGTAGTCTTTATCTTTATCTTTATCTTTATCTTTGTTTTTTGAAATTTAATGAAGCTAATACCTTTCTTATTACTAGTTGTAAAATTTAATAAGGTATTAGCTGTGCTGATAAAAACACCTAAAGGTTCAGATTTAAAAGAAAGTGAAGTCACCCCTGAAAATGTTTATTTAAATAGACGTGACTTATTAAAAGGCTTGGGTTTTTTAGGCGCAGGCGCTTTACTGGCTAATTCTGCCAGCGCTAATGCTATAGATTGGTTTTCCAAAGAAGAAAAAGTAAAATTTAAAACTACGCCGTTAAAGTACCAAGCGGATGCAAACAGTAATAACTTAATCCTTACCCCTGAAAGTAAAGTCACTACCCACAACAATTTTTATGAATTTGGCGCGCAAAAACAGCAGCCAGCAGAGTTATCACAAAGCTTTAAGGTCAATCCTTGGCAGCTAACTATTTCGGGTGAATGTGATAAACCAATCACTTTAGATTACGACGACCTAACCACCATGTTTTCCCTAGAAGAACGTATTTATCGTTTACGTTGTGTCGAAGCATGGTCAATGAATATCCCTTGGATTGGTTTTTCTTTAGCGGACTTATTAAAAAAAGTTGTGCCAAACTCGTCGGCCAAATATGTGTTTTTTGAGACTCTGCATGATCCGGTACAAATGCCTGGGCAAGCTAATAGGCGCTTAGGTGGGGGCATTGCTTATCCTTATGTTGAAGGATTGCGTATTGATGAGGCGATGAATCCATTGACGTTAATGAGTGTCGGCTTGTATGGGAAAACCTTACCGCCGCAAAATGGTGCCCCCATTCGTTTAGTGGTGCCATGGAAGTATGGCTTCAAAAGCATTAAATCAATCGTGTCGATTAAACTGGTAAGTGAGCAACCACAAACTACTTGGCATAAGCTAGCACCGAATGAATATGGTTTTTACGCCAATGTTAACCCCAAGCATGATCATCCAAGATGGAGTCAAGCCAGTGAAAGGCATATAACTTCTGGTGGTTTATTTGCTCGTAACCGTATTAAAACTTTGCCTTTTAATGGTTATGGCGAGCAGGTGGCTCATTTGTATAAAGGTATGGATTTAAGGAAATATTATTAGGTCCTCTTCCTTATGAATAAAAAAATATCCACAGCGAAAAAAGTATTGATGTTGAAAGTCGTTATTCATCTGGCGGCTTTTTTGCCTTTGTTCAATTTATATTACCTTGCCTTTAATGACTTACTCGGAGCTGATCCGGTTGAACGAGTGATTCACTTTACCGGTATTGGTGCCTTTAACCTGTTATTGGTCACTCTTGCCATCTCACCAGTTGCCAAGCAATTTAAACAAGGATATTTTCTGCAAGTTAGGCGCTTACTTGGCATATATGCTTTTAGTTATGCCTTTATGCATGTATTGAATTTTTTAGCCTTTGATTTGCAGTTTGCTTGGTGGTTATTTTTTAACGAAATAGTTAAACGGCCCTATATTAGCATTGGTATGCTCGCTTTTGTTTTAGTCGCGACACTAGCGATTACCTCCTTAAATAGCCTTAAGCGAAAGATGGGTAAGTCATGGCAAAAATTACATAATTTTAGTTATCTTATTGTTGTTTTAGTGTCGATACACTTTTATTGGTCAGTTAAGTCTGAGCTTATTTCGCCACTATTTTATTTTCTGTTAACTATCGCTTTGCTGAGCTTTCGCTATAAAAAAATCAAAGCATTGCTTGGCTCACTCTTTAGTAAAAAACAAATCTAAGGCCACTTTATACCGCGTTAAATAATTTAAGCATAGAATGACTATGCTTAAATTATTCTCCTTGCCTAAAGTCATTTTAATTC
>JALJPA010000158.1 GCA_022969215.1 Colwellia sp.
TCTTGTTTACGACCGCGAGCACCTCTGATCTCGCCGCGCTTACTATCATAAGCAACAGTTACGGTATCTTTATCAAACATGGCTGATTGAAAACGTGCGTAAGGGCACATATGTAAACACACAGTTTCACGCATCCAACCGGCGTTGCCGTAGGTGGCAACGGTGAAAAAAGCTAAAATACCGGCCATCATCACGCTAGTATCTAGGGTAAAAACATCAATAAACAAGTCCTGCATTGGCGAAAAATAGCCAGCAAACGTCATCGCGGTATACAGCGAAAATAATAACCAAGCACAATGTTTTAATGTTTTTCGTATGACTTTATTGCGATTTAATGGCTGCTTGTCTAACTTTCTTCGCTGATTTGCTGTCCCTTCAATTTTCTCTTCAAACCAAATAAAGATGAAAGTCCATACGGTTTGTGGGCACATATAGCCACACCAGACTCGACCAACAAAGGTCGTGACAAAGAACAGTAAAAAAGCACCCAGTATGCTAAACCACGCCAACAAAGTTAAATCTTGTGGCCATAAAGTAAGGTTCCACAGGGTAAAACGTTGTTCACTGATATCAAACAATACCGCTTGATGACCATTAAACTGTAGCCAAGGCAGTATTAGAAAGAAGGCAAAATAGACAAGGTTCATCCGCTGTCTGAGTTTTTGAAAAAAACCAGAGACTTTACGGACATATATTTGGTCACCGGGTTTGTAACGCTCTTTACCCGTGTTTTTATTGCCATGAATTTTGACATTTTTAATGGGGATGTACTGTTCAACCGCCGCCTTTTTTGTTTTAGGCGCAGAGGATGATGGGTCGTTTGCTCTCACGATGAATCCTTGGTAAGCGAGTAAAATACTACTAGCGGGCTACTTGCTAGCCTTAATACGAACGTTAATTTTATTAACAAACGCGCATAATAGCTAATAATTTATTACCTTAGCGAGTCATTTAATATAAAATCAGCTCTTCTAATTTATTATATGACATATTATGAAGCATTTATTGATCTTAATCGTTGCTGCCGCACTCTATTTACATTTCTACCCAAATGAAGAAGTGACTCAATTTTATAACGAGCAAAAACAAACTTTACTTGATGGGTTTTCTGAGTTCAGCGACACTAAAGTCCGTTTAAAAGCTGATAAAATTTATCTAGATTTAGAAAGTGACCTAGGGAGTTTTTCAGAACAAGAAGTTGAGCGATTGAAAGTGATTACTTCATCAAGAACAGTAGTTAAAGAGTATTATTTTACTATTTGTAAAACTGAACAGCGCGATATTGTCTTTCATATCAAAAATCAAGAGAAAGTCTGTCGGGTCATTACCCGTTACGCTAACATGCTTTAACCACTCAGGTTAAAGCACCTAGCCTTAACCCATGCTAGCTAGCGGATAACCTTACTAATAATTTGGCAAAATTATCACTAGCTTGCTCTTGCTCAGCATGTTGTTGAGCTCTTATCTGCCACACACCATTAACCATCACATCGGTCACTGGGTTTTGCTGACTGGCAAAAATCATACTATCCAATAGATGTTGATTAGCGTTAGCAAATAACTTAGTTTTATCACTATCCAAGACTAATAAATCCGCCTGTTTACCAACGGCTAAGCAACCGGTATTACTATTAGTACTTTGCGCGCCTCCTTGAGCCGCTTGCTGCCATAAGTTTTGCCCAACAGACGCTTGTTCATCTGAAGCTAAAATAGCGCGTTGCTGCTTTATCAGGCGTTGTGCATATTCAAGCCAACGTAATTCCTCAATAGGGTTCACTGAAATATGACTATCAGAGCCGATGGCTATAGTACCTTGTTCAGCTAAAAACTCGGTGGTTGGGAAAATCCCGTCTCCTAAGTTAGCTTCCGTAGTAGGACAAATCCCCGCGATGGCTTGTTTAGCAATAATGCCTTTTCGTTCAGCTTCATCGATATGAGTGGCATGAATTAAGCACCAGAACTTATCCAGTTCAATATTATCAAGTAGCCATTGCACCGGTCGTTTACCGTAATGTTGCAAGCAATCATCAACTTCTTTTTGTTGCTCACTAATATGAATATGAATTGGTGCTTGTTTATCTAAGCTACGGACATGCGCGACCGCACTAATTAGTGAAGCTTTATCAACAGCGCGTAAAGAATGCGGCGCAATACCGACATTAGTATTCGAGTATTGTTCACTTAAGGCAAAGCAGTCACTAACTAACTGATTGAACTGCTTGGTTGAATTGATAAAGCGTTTTTGTCCATCATTCGGTGCTTTTTCGCCAAAACCACCATGTTGATATAACACAGGTAATAAGGTTAAGCCGATACCGGATTCTTTTGCTGCAGTAAAAATCGCTTGTGCCATAGTGGCAAGATTAGCTGAGCTCCCTTTTGATGAGATGGCTTTTGATGTGCTGCCATCAGAAGTATTAGAGTCATAAGTACTGCCATCAATATCATGATGTAAATAATGAAATTCGGCAACTCGGGTATAACCCATTTTGAGCATTTCAATATAGAGTTGTTTAGCAATATTTTTAGCATCAACATCGGTTAGCTGGGCTAAAAATTGATACATGATTTTCCGCCAGGTCCAAAAGCTATCTTGCCCTTCACTGCCTTGCTCACTAAAACCAGCAAAAGCTCGTTGAAAAGCGTGTGAATGACAATTAACCATACCTGGAATAACTGCACCTTTTGCTATTTCAGCGCCGGCAATCATGCCCGCTTCAATGGCAGTAATAACACCTTGTTCAATAGTGATGGTTTGCTTAGCTGCCCAACCATCTTTTAATAAAATATTTTCTGCGTATAGTTTCATATTACCCTACCAAACTTCTCTAATTATGCTTGTTTACTAACTGGGTTACTTATGCTGCTTACTAAGCCAATGACTAAACTAGCTAGCACTAACTTGAACTTAGCTTACTTTTCTTGGCCTACTTTGCTTGATTTACTTCTCTTGACTGAAGTCAGCTAAGCATTGAACAAATAGCTGTAACTTTTCTTTTACCTGCGCAGCTTTTTGTTCGTTGTAACGATCACTAGGTTCATCCATATAAGTATGCTGTGATAACTCTAACTGCACCGCATGAATGTTTTCTTTAGGATTGCCATAACCTCGGGTGATGTAGCCACCTTTAAAGCGGCCATTAACCACACTAGAATAAGGAGATAAATCAAGCTGGGCTATTTTATTAATCAATTCACTACTACAACTTTCACCATTAGCACTACCAAAATTAAAGTCCGGTAATTGCCCATCAAAGAAACGTGGCACATGTGACAAAATAGAGTGAGCATCCAATAAAACAACTTTACCAAACTGTGCTTTCATTTGGGCCAAAGTATCCTTTAATGCCTGGTGATAAGGTTGCCAGTAAAGCTCAATTCTGCGCTGAATTTCAGCTTCATCGGGCTCTTGTCCGGCGATATATAATGATGATAAGTCAAAAGCTGTGGTAGGGCATAACTCTGTGCTATTTGCGCCAGGGTATAAATTTATGC
Source organism: Colwellia sp. (assembly GCA_022969215.1). Taxonomy (GTDB): domain Bacteria; phylum Pseudomonadota; class Gammaproteobacteria; order Enterobacterales; family Alteromonadaceae; genus Colwellia. The sequence continues at coordinate 3,496 of JALJPA010000158.1, forward strand.
CATCTATATTACGATTTAAGTCGATAACATAGCGACTGTATTTAGGTTTAATAATCGAAATACCAAGACCTTGGGCAAAGTCGTAGAGTTTATCCATATACCAATCAGTATCTGGCACCTGATGACCGGTATTTGTCATGGTGGTGGCTATACTGTCAGGGATTAATTGCCCGTTATGCGGCATGCTAATTAACAACCCTATTTTCCCAGTGACCAAGTCATAACTCTTATTCATGTTATCCCCTCAAAATTGGCTATCGATCAAATTGTATATACAACTTAGGAGTGACTAATTTATCATGCGTTAGTGACTCTGAGCAAGGATAGATGGAATTCTTTTATCTTGCTCACTTCAGCCTTCATAAATCATTTACAATTTATTTATTTTATAAATAGGTTTTACCTATTGTAATGATAGATTTAATGAGTTTTACTAAACGAAGTTGCGCTAGCATAATAGCTGTATATTAACGAGTTAGCTCAAGTACTGACTCGGCGAAACGAATACAATTAACCCCTAAAGGATTTCATTATGTTTACTGATATTACCGGTCAAAAAGTCCCTGCAGTCACTTTTCCAATCATAGCTGATGACACATGGAGTGCACGCACTAGCGATGATATTTTCGCTAATAAAACAGTGATAGTTTTTTCATTACCAGGTGCATTCACCCCTACATGTTCATCTTCTCACTTACCACGTTATAACGAATTAGCGCCTAAGTTTTTTGCCAATGGTGTTGATGAAATTGTTTGTATCTCAGTAAACGATACCTTTGTTATGAACGCTTGGGCAAAAGACCAAGATGCTGACAAAATTAGCTTCATTCCTGATGGCAATGGTGACTTCACCCAAGGTATGGGCTTGTTAGTTGATAAATCTGATATTGGTTTTGGCAAGCGTAGTTGGCGTTATGCCATGTTAGTTAAAAATGGCATTATTGAAAAAATGTTTATTGAACCTGACCTACCTGGCGACCCGTTTGAAGTATCTGATGCCGATACTATGCTTAATTTCATTAACCCAGCAGCGGTACAAAAAACTGAAGTCGCTATTTTCACTAAACACGGCTGTTCACATTGTGCAAAAACCAAAGCTTTATTAGCTGAGCAAGGTTTACAATACGAAGAGATGATATTAGGTGAAGACACAAGTATTACGGCAATGCGCGCTATTACTAAAGCCGATACCACTCCACAAATATTTATCGACGGCAAACACATTGGCGGCAATGACGAGTTAACTAAATACTTTAATTAGTCGCCCTTTGCTTGCTTTAAAATTTGAAGCCTTAAAGCAAGCAATCCCCCAATAAAACACAATAATGAAATACCCGCTATCAATCAAGATGCATGTTTCAGGGTGCTTGAGTAATTTCAATTCAAGACGCTGTAATGAAATAATGGTTATTCCATTATAATTTACAGCAACGATGAAGTGATGTTGCTCAAGCACTTCTGCGATGGGTTTAAAATGACTTTACGCCGCGTTAAATAATCAAACCATAGAATGACTATGATCAAATTATTTTTCTTGCCTAAAGTCATTTTAATTCCCACTGAAATCCTGCACTTTGAATGGTAACGGGTATATACTCTCGTTATTGTGTTTTTTGTATACCCCGATTGGAATTAATAATGGATAACCAGCCCTACAACCCGCTTCATGGCATAAATTTAAAAACTATAGTCACTGAATTAGAAGCTTACTTTGGTTTTGAAACCTTAGGTAAAACCATTAAAATAAAATGTTTCACTGACAACCCAAGTATTCAATCAACATTAAAATTTCTGCGTAAAACTCCCTGGGCTAGAGAAAAAGTTGAGCAGCTTTACATTAAAAATAAGATTAAAATTCAGAATTCATTTGAATCAGATGATTTGAACTAGCCCTATCAATTGATACGCTTTTCTGACTATTTACCCTCTAACATATTGCCAAACAACCTATTAAAGCACTGGCAATACACCGAGAAATATCTAATGATGGGCTAATACTCATCAGAACTTAGGTAATTATGTCTTTAGCCACGCATTATATTTTAACTTGGCAATGCCCTGACAATTCAGGCGTTTTAGCCAAAGTATCTCAAAGCCTTTTTTCACACGGTGCTTTTATTACTGAAACCTCGCAATACAGTGACCCTTACAGTGAAACGTTCTTTTCTCGTATTGCTTTTGATGATCGTAATTTAACCGTCTCCAGTAGTGAGTTTTTTGCCGCCTTAGAAGAACTAGCAAAACCGCTCGCTATGCAATATCAATTACGTAAACGAGATGATGTGCCCAATATTTTGATTGCCGTATCAAAAGACGATCACTGTTTAGTGTCATTGTTAACTAAGTGGAAGTCAGGGGTATTACCTATTAATATCGTTGGCGTGCTCTCTAATCATCAAGATTGTCAGTCACTAACTGAATGGCATAATATTCCATTTTATTATTTACCGGTAAATGCAGAGACTAAGCTCAAACAAGAAGCACAAATTAGTGAGTTAATGATCGAACTCAAGGTTGATTTGTTAGTATTAGCCCGTTATATGCAAATATTGTCCGATGGTTTATGTCAGCAATTACAAGGTAAAGCCATTAATATCCATCATTCATTTTTACCTAGTTTTAAAGGGGCTCGCCCTTATCATCAAGCCCATGCTCGCGGCGTAAAAGTTATAGGAGCAACTGCTCATTATGTAACCGCAAACCTTGATGAAGGTCCTATTATTGCTCAGGAAGTAAAATCTATTAATCACACTTTTACCATAGAGCAAATGGTGCATATGGGTCATGACTTAGAAGCTACCGCATTGAGCCACGCGGTAAGGATTCATGCTGAACAGCGAGTTTGCTTAAACGGTGACAAAACTGTAATTCTTACTTAGTTATTGTCTATATTGTGCTTATTCATAGCCTAGTATTGGCTTAGTTTTAGCTTCAAGAAAACCTATTTGAGTATTCTCGCTGTAAATAATAATTTACATCCGTCAACTCCCCCTGACGTATAACAATTGACTAAATAAGGCTAAAATTAGCCTTATTTAGTGCTTTATGATTAAAATTACTCCATAACCTATTTTGATAAAAAGTCTCTTTATGATTAATGTTGAAAAAATTCATCACGTTGCCTATCGCTGTAAAGATGCCAAAGAAACAACTGACTGGTACAAAGACAAGCTAAACATGGGCTTAGTACTCGCTATTGCTGAGAATGAAGTACCTTCGACCAAGGCGCCAGATCCTTACATGCACATTTTTCTTGATGCGGGTAATGAAAATGTATTGGCCTTTTTTGAACTGCCTAATTCGCCAACTATGGACAGAGATCAAAATACCCCAACGTGGGTGCAACATATTGCCTTGAGAGTCGCTAGTTATGATGCCTTGGTATCAGCGAAAGAAGAACTAGAAAGTAAAGGCGTGGACGTTTTAGGGCCGGTAAACCATGGTGTCTTTAAGTCTATTTATTTCTTCGATCCAAACGGCCATCGTTTAGAGCTTGCTGCTGATACCGGTACTAGCGAACAATTTAAAGAACTCAATCGTGTAGCTTATGACATGATTGAAGAATGGTCGGTGACTAAACGTGCACCACGCCATGCAGCTTGGTTACACGAGCAAGATTAATTTTAGCCGATAAAAAAACAGCGGATATTTACCGCTAGAGCTATTACAAAGCTGAAATTAAATCTAAACCTAAAACGAACACTAAAAAGTACCACAGCTTATCACTATGGTGCTTTTTCTTTGCCCTGTAGTCTTAGATTTTAACCTTACCTTTTAACCTTAACCTTACCTTTTAATCTTATCCGTTAGAGCTTAACTAAGACTGCCTACGACAACTTAGCAGCACTTAAGCTTCATACTCTTTACGTAATTGTTTAGCTGCATTGACCATATTTTCTAAGGCCAGCTTAGTTTCTTTCCAGCCACGTGTTTTTAAACCACAATCTGGATTTACCCATAAACGCTCAACTGGGATATGCTTTTGTGCTTTACCAATTAAATTCACCATCCAATCAATTTCAGGTACGTTCGGTGTATGAATATCATAAACACCTGGCCCTAAGTCATTTGGATAAGCTTGCTCATCAAAGGCATCAAGTAATGACATATTTGACCGCGAGGTTTCTACCGTTAATACATCGGCATCAAGAGCAATAATGGCCGGTAAAATATCGTTAAATTCTGAATAACACATATGGCTGTGAATTTGCGTCGCCGCCGGTGCTTTTGCTGCCGATAAACAAAATGAAGCCGTTGCCCAATCAAGATATGTTTGCCATTGGCTTTGTTTGACCGGCATACCTTCACGAATGGCTGGTTCATCAATTTGAATTATTTGTGTGCCACTTTCAATAAGATCAACCACTTCATCACTAATCGCTAACGCTATTTGAGTTGCCACTTGATCTCGTGATAAATCATCACGCACAAACGACCAACATAAAATAGTAATAGGACAGGTTAACATAGCTTTAACAGGTTTAGTTGTTAATGATTGGGCGAACTTAGTCCACTCAACCGTCATTGGTTTTTTACGGCTAATATCACCAAAAATAATTGGCGGCTTAACACAGCGAGAACCATAACTTTGTACCCAAGCAAATTGAGTGAAAGCAACACCTTCAAGTAATTCACCAAAATACTCGACCATATCGTTTCTTTCGGCTTCACCGTGAACTAGCACATCTAAACCAATTTCTTCTTGGCGCTTAATGGTGTCACGAATTTCTGCTTGAATAAGGCTAGTATATTGCTTATCACTGATCTCACCACGACGCCACTTAGCACGTGTATCACGGATATCACCCGTTTGTGGGAATGAACCTATGGTGGTGGTTGGCAGTAGTGGTAAATTAAGCTCTGCTTGTTGCGCTATTTTACGTACTGCAAAATTTTCTGTACGAGTATAATCGCTTGGCGTTAGCGCACTAACACGCTGCTGTACTGCAACGTTATTGATGCGTTTAGAGGCACCCCGGGCTAAAGCTGGATTCGAATACAAGGTAATATCATCTGTGTTTTCATTAACCAAGGCGTTTTTAAGTAAACTCAACTCTTGACACTTTTGCTTAGCAAAGGCTAACCAAGACTTAAACTCAGCGTCGAGTTTGCTTTCTTGATTTAAATCCACAGGTGAATGTAATAATGAACACGAAGGTGCTAGCCATAAACGCTCGCCTAAAGTGCGGTATAAAGGTTCCAGTTTTTCATAGACAGACACTAAATCTGTTTTCCAAACATTTCTACCATTAATAACACCTAATGAGATGACCCAATCATTGGGTAAACACTCGATAATACTAGCAACATCACTTTGCTCGGCGACAGTATCTATATGTAGTCCATCAAAAGGTAAGTCTTTAATTAAGTCTACATGATGATCAATTGAAGCAAAGTAGCTGGTTAGTAATATTTTTAGCTTACCCTTGTTTAGTGTTTTATAAGCTTGGCTGAAGGCTTGTTGCCACTCGTTATCTAGCTCTAAGCCTAGTACTGGTTCATCAAGTTGTAGCCATTGCACGCCAGCATCTGACAATTGCGTTAATACCGCTTGATAGCGTGTTAATAATGCTGGTAGTAAAGCTAATTTATCTTCATTACCATTATTATTATTATTGTCACTTTCACTTTCAAAGATGCTTAAGTAAAGATAAGTAATTGGCCCAAGTAAAATGACTTTACGGTTATCGGTGATAGCTTGTGCTTCATTAAAGTGTGCAAGTAAGTTGTCGGTATTAACCACGCTATCGCTGGCTAATAATGTTGCGCTCAACTCTGGCACAATGTAATGGTAATTGGTATTAAACCATTTAGTCATGTCACTTGCAGCACATTGACAACCCGATGGTGCTTGACCGCGACCAATGCGAAACTCTAAATCAAGTGTGTTTTGTTGTTCAGTATGAGAGTGCACATACCCGCTATTACTTGTATGAGCTGGCTCTTTATTAGTGAAACGCTCTGGCGCTAAACCAAGTAATAGTGTGCTATTAAGAACATGATCATAATGGGCAAAGTCTCCCACTGGTAACCATTCTATACCTGCTTCTTGCTGTATCTGCCAATTCTGTTGACGACGACTTTGACACTCAGTTAAAAAATCAGCTTGTGATAAGTCACCACGCCAGTATTTTTCTAAAGAAAATTTTAGTTCGCGCTTAGCGCCTATACGTGGAAAGCCTAAATTGTGAATTTGCATCATTGCTCCAAAGTTATGAGTACATATAAATATCTAGAAACACATGGACGTCTAGACGTTTGAATGGTTATACTCTATAAAAATAGCTTTTAAGACAAGCGCAAATAATTCAACAGGGAGTTGAAATAAATTCATTATGTTCGAAATAAAACATTTAAAAACGCTGACAACCCTTGCAAGTACTGGAAATATCCGCAAAGCAGCCGAGGCTTTATTTAGTAGCCAATCGGCTTTGTCACATCAAATTAAAGACTTAGAGCAAAGACTAAACACACCGTTATTTATTCGAAACACCTCGCCAGTCGAATTTACCGAGGCGGGTAAAGTACTACTTAATCTTGGCGAAGAGATTTTACCTAAGATAAAACAGGCAAATTCCGCGTTAAAATATCCATCTCTAGCAACAAGTACCTTAAAGATAGCTATCGCCTGTCATGCCTGTTTTCATTGGTTATTACCTGTGACCAGTCACTTTTCACAGAAAAATAGTAAGGTTGAGCTGGAGTTTGTTGATGAATCCTTTGAGGTTAATAAGGAGAAAAAGCACAGTACAGAGCAAGTAGACATTCTTTTTACCGATGAGATATTATCGGAAGACAATTTTATTTACCAAGAAATAGGTCAGTTTGAGGTCATGGCCGTGCTCTCCAAACAAGAAAAGTCTAATAATGAGATTTCTACTCAACAACTTGCTAGTAAAGAAATTGCTAATAAATCAGCAGAAAAACAACTTGGCTATTCTTCTCAAGGGGAACAAGCTACCCCCTATTTACTGCCCGAGCACTTTAGTCGATTTACCTTGCTAACTTACCCTCTACCACCTGAGCAATTAGATATCTTTAAGTTATTTTTAACCCCCGCAAAATGTAAACCAAAGAAGATAAAACAAGTGACTAATAGTCATGTAATGTTGCAAATGGTCTCAGCAAATATGGGCGTGGCAACCTTGCCTGACTGGTTAGTAACAAGTACCACCCAGCAGTCATTATTTCACTGTATGCGTTTAGGTGAAAACGGCATTCATAAAAAGCTCTATGCACGTTATGATAAAAATAGTAAACAGTTAGAAATGATAGAAAAGTTACTGCCTGGAGCTATCAAAGAATTTGCCAACTTGTATACTGGTTAACATTAAAAGTCATAACAGTAGATTATTGAGATAAGCCATGTGGCACCAAACTGAAATAACATTGCACTCGAGAAAGCGCGGCTTTCATTTAATCACCGATGAAATTCTTAGCCAGCTGCCGGAACTGAATAACATTAGCTGCGGCATTCTTCATCTTTTTATCAAACACAGCTCGGCTTCCATTACCCTTAATGAAAATGCCGACCCGACGGTGCGCGCAGATATGGAAGCACACTTTAATCACTTTGTCCCAGAGCGAGCACCCTATTACCAGCACACCTATGAAGGTGACGATGATATGCCAGCTCATATTAAGGCAAGTCTATTAGGTAATAGTTTGAGTTTACCCATTACCAATGGGCAATTGAATATAGGTATTTGGCAGGGAATATATTTAGGTGAGCATAGGAACCATGCAAGCAGCCGCACGATTGTAGTAACAATTAATGGCGAGTAAATTTCATTACCGTCATTCCCGAAGTTACTGATCGGGAAGCCATTCTTTAGGAATCTATTGATTAGAGGTCTAAGAAATTAACAAACTGGATCCCCGACAAAACACCTCGGGGATGACGACTTAAAAAGTAATTATTAAGAGCCTACTAATCGATAATAGCATTCAGCTTTAAGTTGTATTGTGCAAGTTAAAGAAAGAAGCACGGAGTTGACGTTAGTCAATGAGTACTT
>JALJPA010000159.1 GCA_022969215.1 Colwellia sp.
TTAGTTTCTCTTTCGCTGAAGATAAGTTTCGTTCCATGCCATAAGCAAGGAATGAAGCAATAGTAGCCCCGGCACCAGGTAACACACCAACAAAGAAGCCAAGCACAGAAGATCTAGCAACGGTAGGCGCCATCTCTTTTATTTCAGCTTTAGTAAGTTTTAAACTACCCACTTCTGTCGCAGGAGTAACGGAATTAAGACCTGATTTCTTATCTTTATTATTACTGATAATAGAGAGTAATGCCTCTGATAAAGCAAACATAGACATAGCAATTAATAAGAAACTAATACCATCAAGTAAGTCAATTTGACCAAAGGTAAAGCGCTCTACGCCTGACGCTTGATCCGTACCAACTGTTGATAACATTAAACCAAATAAGGTCATCATGATTGATTTAAGGAAGCTACCTTTATTAGAGAATGCCGCAACAGCAGTTAAGCCCAATAATAATAAGGCAAAATAATCAGGTGATTGGAAGCTTAAAGAAACTTTAGAAAGCATAGGTGCAGCAACTAACAAAAATACTGCGGCAATAGTTCCGCCACTAAAAGAAGCATAAGCAGCAATAGCAAGAGCCTTACCTGCCTGACCTTTACACGCCATAGGATAGCCATCAAATGATGTCGCTACTGTACCAGCAACACCCGGTGCATTAATCAAAATAGATGACGTTGAACCACCAAAAATAGCACCGTAATAAACACCGGCCATCAAAATCATGCCCGATGAGGGGTCGATACCATAAGTAATAGGAATCATTAAAGCAATGGCAGTGATAGGCCCTAAGCCCGGCAACATACCAATAAAAGTGCCGACAAAACAGCCAAAAATAACGAACATGATGTTTTGCATTGACATTGCGGTTTGAAAACCGAGAAGTAAGCCGTCTAACATAATATTAACCCCAAAGGTCGCCAGTTGATAAATAGATACCCAGCAGTTGTGTCATGATTGCCCAAAAGACAATAACAACAGGTACTGATGCAAGGAAAAGTCGTTTTTTACTTCGCTCACCAAGTATAAGGAAACCAAAAATAAGAAAAGAAATGGTTGATAAAATAAAGCCAAACTGCTCCAAGGTAGCGCCGTAATAAACCATTAACGCTATAAGACTTGCCACCTGAAACCAGCCTTTTTTGTCAAAAGTATTGGTGGATTTCTCTGTCTCATCACTAGTGCGACTATCCGTCAGCACCGACATGACAATGGCCAAAGCTGAGACCAGAATCCCTAATAATGCATAAAGTTTAGGCATAGATTGTGATGTAAATACATCATACTCTTCACCCGGATATAAAGGGATTTGGTAGGCATAGTAGCCATAACATACGCTAAAAATAAAAAATATTAATGCGCCAATGACATTTGTACTGATTTTCATAATTTACCTCAAACTGTATTATCCGGCTAAAAAAATCAAACCGATTCAACCGAATAATGCAGCAGTCAACTAAAAACTTTACTTCAATAAACAGTATTGCAAGTACGTTACTTTAAAAAGCCTAACTCACGCATTAACACACCAAGATCTTTTTCTTGCTTCTCTAAGAAAGCGTAGAACTCACTGTTAGCGTTGTACAAGTTAACCCAACCATTACGCTCTTGGATTTTTGTCCACTCAGGTGTGTCTTGTACATCACCCAATAATTTTGCATAAGCGGCAACTTTTTCATCAGACATTGTTGGTGCAGCAAAGAAACCGCGCCAGTTAGCAAAGACTACGTCATAGCCCATTTCTGTTAAGGTTGGGGTTTTCGGTAATACTGTCAGGCGCTCTTTTGAAGTGATAGCGAGTATGCGCACGTCACCACTTTGAGCCATGGTAAGTGCTTCACCAACACCGGTAGAAAGAATAGCCGTTTCACCCGAAAGTAAACCTGCCATGGCTTTACCGCCGCCATCATAAGCAACATAAACTAGCTTACGTGGTTTTGCGCGACCGGCTTTGATTGCCATCGCTGCGACAAGATGATCTAAGCTGCCACGTGATGAACCACCAGAGAACTTCACTTTACGTGGGTTTTGCTTAAAATCAGCTAATACATCACGCCAATCATAGTATTTAGAGTCTTTACGTACCACAAAGGCACCAAAATCAGCAATAGTGCCAGCAACAGGCTTAAGATCACGGAATGATTGTGGGAAAACGCCACTTAATGAACGCACAACAATCGGAGTAGAGTTCACCATCAAGGTGTTTTTCTGTTTTGCTGCGGTTTCAATCATGTAAGCAATGGCTTTACCACCACCACCACCAGACATATTTTGATAAGAAGCATTTTCGACTTTGCCTGACTTCATTAAGGCTTCGCCTGTACCACGAGCCGTACCATCCCAACCGCCACCGGGGCCTCCTGGAATAAGAAAATGTATTTTTGAAGTATCCGGTTTTTCGTTTGCTGATACTGAAGTTGAAACCAACGAAAGAAGACCAATAGCCATAGAAGCTAAGGTTAATTGTTTAATATTCATATTTAATCCTAAAATTTTTGATTAAAGTTAACTTGGACTTATCGCTAAGCCCAACTTATCAAATGCGGTAAATCAATTGCGGGTAACCCAGTACCTTTAAAATAAGTACTGCACACGAGCGGTCAAGGCATTACCATCGGTAATCTCGCCAACTAATTCTTCAGCACCAGGGCCTGAGACATCAGATATTAAGTAATTGACCATGAATTTGATTTTTTTATTGAGGTAATAAGTAGTACCTACAGTGAGTACTTCAGTCTCGGTTCCTTGATTATCTGATGTCGCATCAAATTGACTGATTCGGGCAAATACTTCCCAAGCGCCACTGTCGGCAATAGGTGTTGGTGAATTGAACACACCGCGCTTCTTATAAACTCGACTCTCGCCAGTTAAAAAGTAACTTGCCGTAACATAGTAACCATCGTAGCTACTGTCATTGAAGTTCTCCATGGCATTTACATCACGTACCGAATATTCACCTTGTAGTGATAATGGTCCGTAAACACCTGCAAATTCGAAGCCGTATTGCGTCATATTATCTACTGCAAAAGTCTCTCCGCCAGCAGCATAGTTAACCAAGCGCACGTTAGTATTACGTACTTCACCACGAGCAAAATTTTCACTTAGCACATCGCCACCCATATCTCGTTGTGAGCCCCAAGCACCAAAATGGAGGGTTTTGCCTTTAGTGTGAATAGGTGACCAAGTTAATCGACCTGTCACTGACAGGTTCATGTTCCCATTTTTATCTTGACCATCAGTACCAAAGCTTCCGCCTTTATAGACACCAATAGCATATCGAAGACCAGTGCTTTCAAAATATTGGTAAGCAGAAGTACCGTATTTAAAATAAGGAGACATTACGTTAGCTACCATAGGGCGTGAAATAGCAGTAATGTGTTTACTACTCGTTAACGCTTCTAAACTGATATCTTCACGTATTTTACCTAGTTTAATAGTCGGGCCATTTTCAAAACCCTTGTAACGTAAACGAGCTAAAGTAATTTCACCTTTGTCTTCAGAAAAATCAAGCAGGAGCTTGTAATCCCAGTTATCCGCCTGACCTTCTACATACGTTCTAATACGACGAGGGAAAAGATCTGAGGCTGTTTCACCATCATTTTTTGCGTTATAGGCGCCATCAAAACGGTTGTAATCTAATTGGAAACGACCGCCCATTTCAAATGATTTCTTACCATCCTTACTTTCTACTTCCAGACCACCACCTTTAGTTTTTACTTTAGGTGCTTGCTCCATTTTTGCTACCGCCCTGCTAAGTTCCTCAACTTGCTGCTGCAGTTTTTTTACTTCTTCACTTTCATTAGCTAGTGCCGCCATAGGTAATCCCATAGCAATCGCTAGTGCTAAACTAACCGTGGATTTTCTATTTTTCGCTGTGAATAATGTACTCGATTTTTGATGTTTATCTCTCATGAACTGAAACCCTTTATTTGTTTTAATATATTTTTATAAAGATTTACAAGTGCAATACCAAACTGATGCAATTCGAAAGCGCATCAATCCCAACATTGAAAGCTATATTTAAAGTAAGCGTGATAAAAAATAAACAATGACAAACTAAATAACTTTAAGAGCATAAAAACAATTAACAACATAAAGTTCATGGGCTACTACCTTTTATACTTTAACCGAGAAATAATCACTAAATAGCAAGTACTTAAACAGTATAGAAGGTAACGTTATAAACTTGCCGTCTGCTAATCATGTCTAACGCTATCGTAAGGAAATTTTTCGCGAAAACTCGACAGCTAATTTATATACTTTACAATAAAGGCACTTTCGCTTAGCAAAACAATCAAAATGTCTGAAACTAAAATCAAGTTTGAATTGGAAAAAGAAAATAAAAATAGTGTCCGCTATAAAGAGATCCCCAAAGATGGCATGCCACCCATTTTAGGCTCTATATATGTACAAAAATGGTTTTCTGGGAATAGTAAATATCTAGAAGTAACGGTTAATAAAATTGATTAACTCGGGGGAGTGCGCAGTATTTAGCTAAAAGGTCTTGAGAAAATAAAGGCTTTAAAACGCAAAAAACCAGAATACCTTATTAAGGTAACTCTGGTTTTTTTGTATAAACCGTCAGCTTGGCCGACGGTTTTGATTTTTTCTAATTATGCTTGGTATAGCATAGCTAGAAAATCTTTAGACTCATTCACTTTGGTAAATTTAAACAATTGTGAACCCGCTTGGTCTTTAACAACAACATTTAATTTGTTGATTGAAATAGACTTTACTGGTGCTGCAATAGCATAAACCTTACCTTGATAAGTATAAGACATAATATAACTCCTTTAATTACGTAATAACGCAATATTAAAAAGCTCTATAGCTGTACAGTGTAAAACGAAAATAATACGATGAATAGACCGAAAATCAAGCGGAATTTCATACAGCAAAAAAGCTTTAATTTAATAACTTTTTATAAGGTGTTGACTGACTGTGAAAGGGAAAGACAAAACACGAAAAATCTCTGAAGATTAACCTTGTTTAACAGAGGAATGCTAAACAACGAGGCCAATTTACAATGCTTTGTTGAAAAAGTAAACATTTATTTTTACCGAGTGTAAAACTATGCGTTAACGACTAAATAACGAAGGGATACAATATGTATTACGTTTAGCATTTCAGCGATAAAATATCACAACTGACATTATCGAGTATTTTTTCCACGGTATTACCAATAAACTTACCATTATTAGCCATGCCCATCACTAATAAATCCACTTGCTGGGTGTGAACCAACTCAGGTAATTCAAACTCAGCAGAGCCAGCAACAAGATGAGTCGACTGTTCATCAAAGGCATAGTCGCGCAATAACGCCTTAAAGGCTACTTGGTGGTGATGTTTAATTGCATCACTATATTCATGAAAGTCACCGTTAATTAAACTGTGGTCCATACCAACTGAACTCATACCTTGCCATAGCTCTATGCCTATTGGCTGATAGCAATGACAAACATGAGCTTGCCCCTTAAATAGCTCAGCCATTGCTAATGCTGCTTGTATGATCTCACCATCTAATTTCTCGGCTTTATTATGGCTTCTTTCCGGATCAACTGCCGCCATAACCTTACGATATGAATAGTCGCTAATATTTTTAGTTAATAATAAAGGCACGGGACAATGCTCTAGCAATTGCCAATCACAGGGGGTAAAAAATATTTTATTGATAGTCGAGTTTTGCTTAGTTGATTTAATCACTAATGATGCACCATTACTTTCGATTTTGGCCAACACAGCGCAACTAACATCGGCATGCCATACAACATCCATGTAAACCTCTATGCCAAGGGGTTTCACTTCTGGCAAATAAGTTTCTAGCCAACGTAATTTAGACGCCAAATATTCTTTTTGCAAAGCCGCTGATTGCGCTTGATTAAAGTTCCAGTGACCAACAAACTCACTATTATAGGCCACGAGTAAAAGCTCGATACTTGCTGAGGTTTTCTTCGCGATATTAATGGCTTGCACTAATGCTGGTTGGTGATCAGAACTAGAGTCCATAACCACCAAAACTTTATTAATTAATTGCATCATTTCCTCCTAAGTATCAAGCATCTAAATAACAAGCGCTTCAATAAATATCCTTATTAACTTAGACCATTAACTTAATTATTCCTCTTACTTAAAAATTAGTTGAACAGACCCCTTTTAGCAACGTATTTATCATAACTTTAACAGTCCTCATTCGGACTAAAATAGCAAAGTTCACCAATATAAAATCAAGAAAGTTAAATGAAAAGTGGTCTGATTTTAGAAAGGCTGCGATATTTAAAATGACGTAAAGTTAGCATTCCTACTTGCTAGAATAACTCACCCTGCCCTAGTTATTTCCCGAGTAATTAAATACAATTGACAATATCTCCATCACTTTTAACTAACTTCGTATAACTAACGGTGTCTAGCTAACAGGTCACTTAAACAAAAGTAAATATGAACTAAACAATAACTAAACATCAATGGAGCTAGTATTAAGTGTTGGCAATATTTCTAAGCATTACTTACCTATTAATTTTATCTTTTAATCAATATATCCCAACGGTGCTTTTCATATTTATCATAAGCATCAATGTACTTAGCTTTTTGTTTTACTTGGTCGATAAATACAAAGCAAAAAATGGCTATTGGCGTATTAAAGAAAAAACCCTACATTTCCTGTCCTTGTTAGGCGGCTGGCCAGGTGCGGCTGTAGCACAGCAATGGTTAAAACATAAAAATATAAAAAAATCCTTTCAAATAAGATATTGGTTAACTATTGTGGCAAATATTGCCATGCTGACCACGCTAGTTTATTTATCCCACACCGCTAACAAACAATGGTGATTGAATTGAATAGGTTAGTCACTTTTAGCAAGCAAACATTAAAAATGTTAACACTATTAAGCTGTTGCTTATTGGCATTTATGCCCAAATTATCCGCGGTAGAGATTAATGAGCTAACCGCTGAAGAATTTAACGATTTGCATCAATGTGAAAAATACTTTGAATATGATATTTACTTTCTAGGCAGTAATGTTGGTTATTTACATCGAACGATAATATGGCAAAAAGACACAGCATTACCCAAAGCAACCGTCACGTCATTTGGCGAAGTAAGCTTTCTTTGGCTTGATTCCACCTATCAGCAAAAAAGTACTATACGATACTCGCCTCAGTATAATCATTTTTTAACCCCTGAATTTTCACAAAAGATCACCGGACTTAAAAACAGAGATATGCATGCTCTTATTGCTGATAATGGCCTGAAATCAAGGGTCACTTTAGATACTGATATTTCTCATTATCAAGTAAAGCACTACCCCTTATATGATATTGATACCCTAGGCACACAAATTAGGCTGAATTTACTGCAAGGAAAAAAGCGTTTTACCCTCTCTCGTCAAGCCAGTAGCCGAATTGATACTTATCACTTTGAAGTGACTGGTTTGGACGTTATTGAACATGAAAAATGGGGCGAGCTAACCACAATAAAAGTGATTGAAGTGGGTGAACATGAAAATATCGTCTTATGGTTTTCTGCTAAACATGATCATCAACTGGTCAAAGCAGAACTCGATATGATGTTTTCTCCCCTAGTATGGTTAACTAACTTTAGTGTGCAATGTGAGCAGTAAACAGTGTCAATAACTTACCCATAAATTAGTGTCTATCCTAGTTCCCTTTAAATTTCATAGTAAGCATACTTACCATGCTAAACAGCCGACCCACATCTGTTCAAAAAAGATACAACAAAGAGGAAAGGTACTAAACTAGATACTATGGTTTGCTTTTACAGAGCGGTTCCAATGAAAATATCCAACAAGATTATTTTAGCGTCAGTGGTATTATCTGCCATTGGTATCATAACAGCAGGTGGCTTAGTTGGTTGGCAAGCAACCTCCATTGCAGCAACAGCAATGGAGAAAAGAGCATTTAGCCAGCTCGTTGCGATTAGAGAAATTCAAAAAACACAAATCGAAAATTACTTTAAAACCATAACAAAAGAAGTCATTACTTACTCCAATGACGGCATGATTATCGATATGATGCAGCAACTACCTGAGCCTTTTTTTAATTACGATAGTCAAACCTCACTGCGAGATAACGATAAGATTAAAAGCTATTATCGTAATGAGTTTGATCCTGAATACAAGAACCAAAACCCTTCCTCTTCATTAAGTTCTATCGACAAATATCAACAGCTAAATCAAAACACCAAATCAATACAACATGCTTACATCAGTGCTAACCCCAACCCGTTAGGCAGTAAAAATGGCTTAGAGTTCGCCGATGATGGCTCAAAGTACAGCCAGTTACACAAGAAGTATCATGCCCACTTAGACCAGTACTTAAATGCTTTTGGCTACTACGATATATTTTTAGTCGAGCCTGATACCGGCTTTGTTATTTACTCTGTCTTTAAAGAGCTTGATTTTGCCACATCACTGTTATCAGGTCCGTACAAAAATACTGGTCTTGCTAAAGCGTTTAATGCAGCAAATAGTAGCTCCGATAAAAATACTAGTTTTTTGATAGATTTCAAACCTTACTTCCCCTCATATCATGCCGCTGCTGCTTTTATCTCTTCCCCCATATTTTCAGATTCAGGTAAAAAGATTGGTATTTTAATTTTTCAAATGCCGATAGCTAAGATCAATAATTTGATGACTTATGACAAACAATGGCAAAAAGTAGGTTTGGGAGAATCAGGAGAAACCTATCTTATTGGTGATGACCACTTACTTAGAAGTCAAAGCCGCTTTCTTATTGAAGATAAACAAGGCTATATCAGTGCGCTAGAATCTGTGGGCACAAATAAAGCAACCCTTGATAAAATAATTGCCAGTGACTCTGGCATCGGTTTACAAGAAGTAGTAACTGAAAGTGCCAATGCGGCATTATCAGGACAAAGCGGCATTAAACATATTAAAGACTACCGTAATGTAGAAGTTTTATCAGCTTTTGCCCCGCTGAGTATCGAAGGTGTTGACTGGGCAATATTAAGTGAAATTGATGTTGCTGAAGCAATGAAAGATAGAGAGGAAATGCTGAATAGTATCTGGCTTATTATTAGCGTCATCATGGTGATACTTATTCCTCTAACGCTAGTATCTGGCTTTATGGTTGGACGAGGAATATCTAACCCCATCAATAGCTTTATTGGCCAAGTTAATAAAATAAGCCAGAACAAAGATTTAAGCCACAGTGTTGAATACAGCGGTAACGATGAATTACTTGGCTTAGCCAATTCGTTTAACCATTTAATCAGTGAAATAAAAGAAATTCTTCACTGCGTCGAAAAATTATCGGAAACACTGCTTGTGTCGACTGAAAAAATGCTCATTAATATGGATGAGACTACGAGCCAAACACAAAGCCAGACCGATAATGCTGATAGCATGGCGGTGGCAACTAACCAGTTACTTGCAACCATAAAAGAGGTAGCTCGCAATGCTGCAGATGCTGCTAATACAGTGAAAGAAACCAGTGATAAATGCATTGAGAGCAATAAATCTGCCGAAAGTTTGGAACATGATATGGATGAGTTAAATCAACAAATGTCATCTGCCTCGAGATCTATCGATAAACTCGCTGATGAAAGCCTTTCTATCGGCTCTGTTTTAGATGTTATTCAATCAATTGCTGAACAAACTAATTTATTAGCCCTAAATGCAGCCATCGAAGCGGCAAGGGCTGGCGAGCAAGGGCGTGGCTTTGCCGTTGTTGCCGATGAAGTAAGAACATTGGCAAGTCGAACCCAACAATCTACAGAAGACATTAGAGAGAAAATTAATTCTTTACAGCAAGAAACACAAAGTACCGTAAAAATAGTCAGCTCTTCCAGTGAAATGGCTAATCATAGCATTGACTCTTGTGAGAAAAACCGCCACATCATCACCGACATATTGGCACTGGTTGAGCAACTAAGTGATATGAATATTCAAATTGCTACCGCGTCGGAAGAGCAAAGCATGGTAGTCAATGAGATTAACCAAAACGTTACCCAGATAGCTGATAACTCGCATAATATTTCAGATAAAGCTAATTTAAGTAGAGAAGATGTTAAGCACCTCAGTACTCTGGTGAGGAATCTGGAAGAAAAAATGCGAGAATTTAGCTTATAGCTATACTTACCACACTGGATATAAAATAACCCTATGATTTAATGTACTTAAAACACTAAAGTACAACTATTAATGCTTCAGGAGATAAAAGATGAAGAACTCTTTATTAGCAATATGTTTTAGCTGTTCAATATTAGCTGCATTTTTATTTAGTAGTAACGTTTATGCCGTTGATGGCCTATCTGCCAATGTTGCCGTAACCAATAACTACCTTTGGCGAGGCCTAGAGCAAACCAATGGTAAATCAGCTGTATCTGGCGGTATAGATTATGCCTCAGACTCCGGTTTCTATGCCGGCACTTGGGTCTCTAATGCAGACTGGGCTCCAGAGATGAGCTATGAATTGGACTTTTATGGCGGTTTTGCTGGAGAAATAAATGGCTTGGGTTATGACCTTGGGTTAATTTATTATGCTTACCCTGACAGTAGAGATGACGTAGATTTCAGTGAAATTAGCGCCAGCTTATCTTATAGCGTTTTTTCGTTAAGTTATGCGGTACTCGCCGAGGCTGAAGGTGCTGATTTTGCCGATGATTCCTATATATCGGGTGATGTAAGTTTTGAATTGGCATCTGAGATTGGCCTGACCTTACACATTGGCACTGGTACTGATGAATTTTACGCGGGTGAAAGTTTTATCGATTATAGTGCCAGTTTAAGTAAGTCTGGCTTTACCTTTGGCGTCAGTAAAACCGACTTATCCGATGATGACATGAGAGTATTCATCTCCTATGGCATTGATATCGATTTATAAGCCACTGCCACAAAATTTACACCATAAAAGAGTACCGCTAGATTTTGACTAAGCAAACTATGATAAGTTTAAGTAGGGTAGGATATCAACAAGGCCGCCCTTTTTACTTTTACGGATACTATTTTAATAAAAAAACGCAAGTAAAGTTCTCTTATACTGCTTGCTATTTTTCGTTTAGTTTAGCTGCAACTTTAATGGTTAAACTACTGATGTGAGCTACTTCTTATGAGCAAAACCTTATGAGCAAAAATGAAGAGTCCTCTAACCAGAAAATAACCATTAATCAACTTAAGCCTGGCATGTATGTTTTGTCTGTGCGCACCAAAGGTAAATCAGTCAACGTAAAATCTGAAGGCTATATAAGCTCTAAAGAAAATATCCAAAAGCTGATTAAGGCGGGTATTACTCACTTAACCGTAGACCCCAGTAGGCAAAAAAAAGCAGAAAAAACAGATAAAATCCTGCCCGAAATTAAGGGAAAAATAGCGCCAACCAAGGCTAAAAAATCCACTAACGGGATTTCATTAGATCAAGAGATGACCAAGGCTAGTAAACTCTATGATGACGCCAAAAGCCTACAGCATAAAATTCTTAACAGCCTTACCGAACACAAAACCATTAATGTA
>JALJPA010000016.1 GCA_022969215.1 Colwellia sp.
AACGCTCCCTAACTTCTCACCATGCCTGCGGCCTTGAGTTAAGAAAGTAGTTTTTGTTGGTCCTTTTCTCACCGCTTGGACCTTCTAAAATAACATGGTCAGGATAAACGACACCGCCGCCACTATTCCAACCGCTAATTTCAAAAGGCTTAAATTCTATATGTTTGATTGCAGTCTTGAAGCCGGCACCAACACCAACTGAATCATATATTAATAAATCAGCATCGTTTTCAATTGAAATGTCCGTTGCTCTTCCTGCTGAATAATCGTGATCCCCTTTACAGTTCCAACTTTCACAAATATCAACTATTGAACCTTTACGGCCAACAATGGAATCTTTATCACCGCCTTCATCTGAAACATCAGTTCCAAATTGTCTAATACCATTGCCGGTAAATTTAAGTCTTGTATGAGCATCGATTGAAGCACGAACCCATTCAGGCCTTATCATAATTCCGTCAACAGCTGCTAAATAATCGCGTTCAACCTCCTGATTGAAGATACTTAATAAACCTTTACCATCTGCGCTTATTCTTCTTGCATCATACCAGGCTTGATTTTTTCGGGGATCATCACGCCAATCAAAAATGAATGTATCTTTGCCGCCGTTTGATTTAGCTATTTTATGAAATAGGTTTGTGCCATTAACTGAACTGATTAAAATTTGTGTGTTGGTGTTATCGCCTAATGATGCGGAAATAGATTTTTGTTTATCACAATGAGCAAATTCATCAACAAAATATATAGACTTTCGACCACCACGGCCAATATTAATGCCTGCTTCGCCGGTGATGGTATTACCGTTTTCAGGGTTAATGATTTTCATGTAGTTAAAATTCTTTTCACTAAAACCTTTTGGCAAAAATAACTTTGGCAAAAATCTAATCTTAGAGCGTAATTTTTCAAAGATAGAATCAGGATCCCCAATTCTATCAACCAACATTTCTTTTCTTGATCCCCAGCCAATAGAAAAGCCGTCAATGTATAACCACGCCCAAACACTAAAAGCAGTGGACACTTCAGTTATTCCTGCATCACGACATTTTTCAACGCATCCATCTTTTTTATCTTTAACCCTACCTAACAGCCAATCAATATATTCTTCTTGTTTTGGAAACAGCATAAAAGGAAGTGTTGAAGGTTTATCTGTTGAGGCATTACGGGGATCATAAGTAAGCATCCAATGAATAATAAATTCTTTGGGCCTTGTCTTATAATATTCTTTTGCGCCGGCAATTAGAAAAGGGTTATCTTCTATTTTTTTTAACCGGCCTAATCTTTGTTTAAATACTTCTATACAATCAGTCATTATTGCTTATAGCATCCATGTAAGCTTGTGCTGCTTCTTGTGGGTTTGAATCTGCAGGCAATTCGTAATTAACATTTTTACTTGATACTTCATGTTTGTCTGCTAAACCTAATTCCCTTGCAATAATATTAGCATTTAATAAGTCAGCGCTTGCGCCTTCAAACTTCTGAACAAAAATAATATCTTTAATCTCATGTATGACACTAGAAAAATCTTTATCTTGTTTATTTTTTAAATCAAGTGCAGATTCAAATTGTGTAAAGTAATCGCAACTAACCCCTATATGAATGCATAACCCTTTAATGGTCATGGCGCGCATTTTAGCGATGGTTGTTTTATTTATCTTGCCTTGGTATGCAAAAGCCTTTTCTTCTAGTAATGGGTTATTCTCGCACCATTCAAAGTACTTACAAGCTGCCTTCCATAGTTTATTAGGTGTGGTGAATTTCTTCTTTCTTCCTGAAGTCTTTCTTGTTTTCCAATATTGGTTTCCTTTTTCAGCTGCCATGGTGACTACTCCTATACAATTAACTTACCATATCATTTTAATATACTACTTGAAACAATGCAAAAGATGAACTAATATACATTCAAACAATGCAAATGATGCAGATAATAGGGGTTTATAATGAATGAACGTGATTACTTAGAAAGTTTCACCACTGATGCAAGTGAAGGTGATTTAGCTGAACTTTGGGTTGCTGTTGAAAAGTGGATTAATAGCTGATGAAAGCATCAACACGTAAAATTAGAAACAAAGGCTATACCATTTTACAGTTTTGTGAAGCTATTGGTTATTCATTGCGTTGGTATCGTGAGCATTGCGACCAAGACAGCAAGCAAGGAAAATTGATTGCTTCAAAGGCTGATGAATTAGAATTAAAATTGCCTGTTAGGATTCATAGTGTAAAGGTGAAGTGATGGCCGTTATTGGCCATCTTCTTTTTCAGCAAGAGCTATTAATTCCCGTTGAAGTTCTACCGGTAAATCTGCAATATGCTCTTTAAGCAATCCAAGCAGTTTTTCAATATCCTTTTGATGCAATAAATTTACACTAATTTCTAATTTAATTTTTTCTGACATTAGCAGATCCTTGTTATAGCTCTTTGTATTGAAATACATTCACTTTTTAAACCATCTAAACCAACAACGTTAATTGTTACGGTATATTTGGCACCTTCTACCAGGTTAATAAATGGTTCAAATGTTTTTCTGTATACCCCATCAGAACCAGCAACATAAGGCAATTCAACGGGCCATGATTCACCGGGTAAATCAACACCGCTAGCATCTTGAATAATTACAGTAACAGTTGCATCATTAACGAAAATTGGAACCGCTAAAGGGTTTGTTACTATATGTTCAATTACTGTTGAATTGTCTAATCCTAAAGGCATTTTTATTTACTCGATATGATAGTGGTTATTTTATCAATTTTTATTTTTGATACACCTTCAACACGTTCTCCAACTTCACCAGTTTCAACGCATTTAGCTAAACCGGCACCAATATAAGCATTTGCTAAATCTTTATCTATTGAGCAAATATCACCGCATTGACGATGAACAATGCCTTCTTTAATACCGTTTACTTCAAGTATTTCTATCTTTTTTAAATCTGACATAATTATACCGCCTGCTCTATTTCATGGTCGAATGCTGAAGTGTCAACCGTTCCACCTGATGTTAATAATTGGCTAACAGTTGTTGTGACTAATTCTAAAACACTGCCTGTTGTTGTTGTTACTGAAACATGTGTTGCCGTTCCTGTATTATCAATGGTAGCTGCAAGCTGAGCCGCTAAAGTGTTTTTGCGACCTGATACATCACCATTTGCTTTAGTATAAGCTCCTGACAGTGTGAATGTAGCAAGTTGAAAAGTTGCTGTTGCTTCTGCAAAAGTTGTTGGTTGCGCTGAATTAACATGCAGTTCATCACCTTCAACAACATCAAGCATTAAATCGATGTTTGTTAGTGGTATGTTCTTAGCCATAATTTTTACCTTTTATTTAAGAATTTCTGTTTCACCTGTTAAGGCGTTCATAATGACAATATCGCCATTATACGCATAAAATATTGATAATTCACCTTCGAGATACCCAACTACAATACCACCAAAATTTACACTATCAATTAATTGCTGCTGAGTTAAGTTGTTTACAGTTAATATATTGTGTTGAATTAACTGATTACCGTCTAATGTTTGCCCTTGCGATAAATTTACAACTGACAATAAATTACCAGTAACTTCAGTTAACGTAACAATATCTAATGATTGTGCTTGAAGCAATGAATCAACTAAAACAACATTTTGAACTGATAAAGTTACCTGATCAACTGTTTGGCCTTGAGATAAATCATCAACATTAATTGCTGAATGCTGAGTTAAAATTACACCGTCTAAAGTTTGAGTCATTGACAATGAGTTAGTTATTAGCACCCCAGCAATAGCAAGAACAACTTGATCTAATGTTTGGTTTTGAGATAACTTATTTACGTTTAATGAATTGTGTTGAGTTGATGCAACCTGATCAATAGTTTGACTTTGCGATAAAGAATTAACAGTTAATAAATTATGTTGCGTTAAAGTTACTTGGTCAATTGTTTGGCTTTGAGATGAATCATTTAGTGATAAAACCGCACCACCGCCCCATACACCCAGCCCACCATATACGCCAAGCATTAAGTTGTTACTCCGTAATCAGCACCACCTGTTGTTTTTGGATTGTTACCAGGCTCTATTGATATTACTTCGCTTCCTACTGCCAAAGGAACGGTGGCTGATGCTGTTCCGCTGCTATATGTAAGGGTTTGAGTAGGTAATATTACTGGCAAATCAATATCTGTAATATCCACTAATACTGTTTTTGCTGCGCCATCTGGTATCCCTGTCAATGTAATATCTATCGTGGATACCATAAGAACATCGCCTGACTTATTAAATATAGGCAGGTTTATAGATGAATTATCTAAAACAACACCTGTTAAATCATACAAAGCCCCATACATGTAACGGTAATTTGTTATTGTTAATGGTGCGTGAGTTAATTTAATAGTTGTTGCATCTTGCCTGACTGCCGCTGTTATTGTTGGTGAAAAATCAACACCGTCAGTACTTACCGCGAAACCTGTTATGCCTGATGTTGGTGTAAAATCTGTACCATCACCCTGCTCAATATTAATTAAAGTTTCAGTTGATGACAGCATGGTAGCTGTTGTGATTAATGGTAGGCGCCAATCAAGACCTTTTGAATATAATGTGGTTAATATCAGGTTTGACATTCTGCCAGCTAATATTATTCCTGAAGGATCAGCAAGATGCACAGCATCCCTTAACGGTAAATCATAATGAGTTGTGTAATAGTTATTTACATCTTCGTTGGCAACTTCAAACTGTGCTTGCTTTACATCTTCCCATGCGCTTTGGCTATCTGCATCCGTTCTTTGCCCCACTGGAATAACAATTGTAGGTAAATTAGCCTGTCCAAGCCTTGTTCGTATATCAGCATAAAAATCTATTAACTCAGATTTAAATGTTGCTGGTGTTACTGCATGAATTCTAGCATCAGTTGAACAACCTAATGATATATGAAAGTCTATTCCTTCCAGTGCCGCAACTCCATCGATGATAGCGGTATATAAAGGGTTACTTAATGGGCTTGATGGAGTCCAAACAAAATTATTGGCGCTTGTTTCGTTTTCTGTTAATAGTGCTCTACCATCAACACAAGTATTAAGTATAACAATAAACCTATCTAATGAAGCTTGCATAGCATTCATTATAGTAATTTCGCCATCACCAGCAGTTAATGTAAAATAGCTAGTTCCGTTAAACCCTCTTGTATTTGCGTGAGGTGTCAGTGTTGTACCTTCAGTAAGTAAATCTAAACCTAATGATTGACCATCTAACAGCAAATGAACAGCAGGCCAAAATTCCGTACTTTCATCAGTTGCTAGCGCATCATTAGAAAAATCAACTTCTAGTTTATACGCTAGATTTGAATCAGGTATAACAACATCTGAACCACTAAAATTACCGCCTGATGGTGATGCGTCCAAAGTAAACCAGTCTAAACCAGAAACAGGTAAGCCAGTAATAGAGAAAACAACTCTTGCTCTAATTGTTGTTGGCGATCCTATGTAAGTACCCGAAGCAGGTACAGTTATATTGCCAGCAATAGCCCTGTAAGTAAGTCTTGGGTTTATTAAGGTTATCGTGTTAACTATTGGGCCTAGGTCAATCCATGGGCCACCGTCAGTAGCCATGTTTACACCAGTAAAATCATCATTACTAATGGTTTCATCAACCGTTACAACACCGACACCATGAGAGCTATTATCGAAATCGTAATCTCTTACTAAAACGTCATCAATGTAAACCTTTGTATTACCAATTCTAGTGCCGCTTGCAGCGTTAAATCCACCCTCGCGAGCAAACGCCCTAAAAAGAACACCATCAACACGGGCAGTACCTACACCGATAGCGCCTGAAAACTCCGTAACGCCATCTATAATAACTATTGCTGTATTTGCATTATAATCAACAGTTACATCAACGGTTTTATCTACAATATTAAACGGTGTCATTATATTATTATTGTCGGTACCACCTGCAAATATAGACAACTGACCTGTAGAGGGTCTAGAGTACAAGCCAAACTCCCTCGTAGTCGATCCGGTTGATGCTTGCGACCACAAATAACCTGTATTAGAATTTGTATCCCATGTAACATTATCTGATACAACCCTGACTTTAGATGACACCAAATTACCCAGAGTGGGCGATGTCATTTCATCATTACCGCCTGCTGATTGAACTACCCAAGTATTAGCCATTATTTATCCAATTTATTTAAATTAACTATAAAAATTAAATTTATTTGTCTTTCACTTGCTCTGCTTTAACTGGTTCTGGTTTACCAAAGCTAATATAACCAGCTAAGTTTGCACCCCATGCAGTTAAAACACCAATTAATACAAATGATAGTGCCAACTTTATATATTTAGCAGAGTGATAAACACCGGCTTGCTCTTTAATGGTATCTTCAATGCTTATAATTCTTGTGTTGATGGCAATAAAGGTATTGTGATTTTGTTGCTGTGAGTGATTAAATTCTTTTATATGAGTTTTAACAAGGCTTTTAGTAGAAGCAATATCTTCACGAAGAAGAAGGTTTGTTTCTCTAATTTCTTTGCTAATATCTTTTAGCTCATTACTATGTTGGTTTTGAATATCCGCTAATGTTTTTGCCCAAAGCTCGAATTCTCTGACTGAAACGTTTTCTGCGCTCATGCCATACCCCTATTAATATACCGATACCCAATCCTAAAAATAGCATCGACATCAATAAAACCTGAAGTTCCGTGTTTAGTTCTATTATACGCAACATATTTATTCAGCATCCCTAAGTAAATAAGCTCAAATATCATTATAGTGCCAACAACATAATCTTTAGCATAATAGAAAACAACAAAATTTTGATTGAAATAGCCGGCCATGGTGAACATGTTGTAACACATATTAATAAAAATCAAGAACACGATAAGAAAGTGAGCGTTAACTTTCTTTAGCCAGAACATGATAGGAAGTTGAATTGCGCTATAAATAAAATAAATAAACCATTTGTTTTCTACCCTGAAATCTAGAAAGAAACACCTATAAGCTAAAGCATGTAAGGCGAACTCAATAGCAACAATGATAGCTATTAAACGGTATTTTTCAGAAGCACTAGCAGCTAAAATAGCCGCCAGTGCTGAACATATTAATGACAACATAATTTACTTATGGGCCTGTAGGTGGTGGACCATCATCTTCATCACCACCTTTAACAGCAAGATTAATTTTATCTAAAATCATAACGTTTACCTTTTTTAAATTAAAAAAACATACTAGAAATTATATATTATCACTCGTTTAAACTAATTACATCATCTATTGATTTGACTAAAGAGTATTCACCCTGCCATTCATCTTTAAACTTTAATTCACCTTCAGTTAATTTTTGCTTGCTTGGCGGTTTTTCACCATCTTTAATTTCAACGGCTATTGTGCGACCGTTTTTACTAACCATAATGTCACAACAATTTTTTAATTGGCTAATAATCAAAACAGACCAACCAAGACTTCGAAAAGTTTTAACTATTTCTGGCTGGTTTCTGTCAATTCTTGCAGCTCTAAACATTCATTAACCCCTTGCTAACAAATTTACCTTGAGTTTCTTCAAGCGCTCTAAACTTTTCCGCTTCAAGTTCTAGCTTTGAAAATTCGCTTTTCTTATGTCCATCAATTTGAGCATGACAATCAGCACAAGCATAAATAGCAAAGTAATCAGCGCATTTAATAGCCCAACCTCTGTTTCTTCCTATATGGCATAATACAACCGTTTCATTGCTTGAACAGTTACCGAGTCGAAGTGAACAATCTTCATCCCTTGCTGATGATTTAAACGTTAATTTAGCCATTAAAATTTAGGCTCCTGATGTGTAACTTTTACTTTAGCCTTTTTAATAGTTCCCTTTTTGGGAAGTAATTCTTCGGGCAAGTAATCGCCAAACTCCCATATCATATTTGTTAATGCTGATTTTTGTTTGATGATTGAAGGATTAGTTGAAGCTGTAAATAAAATATTCCATGTTGTGCCTATTGTAAGGCTATGATTAACATTACTGATTTTATGCCAATCTTTTACATTGTTCTTTGCATTGGCAAACATTACTTGAAGTTGATCAAAAGTAATTACTTCAGCTATTTTTTTCGCGTTTGATTTATTCATTATTTTAACTTTCCTAATAACCACATTATAAAACTAAAAGTAAAAACAGGTATTTTATATCCACAATTAAAGCAAAGGTTTTTTCCTCTGCGTTGTGGGTATTTAAAATCACCTGAATAAATGGGTTTTTTGCAAGATTTACACTTGCAATCTTTTTTTGATTTTACTAATCGCATAATTAAAAAAACCTCATTAAGTCGTTCCACTGTTCAACGCTTGCACCATGGAAAACATTTTTACAAGCTGCCGTTACTAATTTCTGATAACAATCACGCCTTTCTTCTTCAGTCATTTTTGCATAACTTATTGAAGTTGGTTTTAATTCAAAGCGTATATTATCAGGAAGAAATACTTGCTTTACATAACCAGCAGACATTAATAATTTATCTTTGGTTAATTGTATTTGATCTTTGTTTACGTTTTCATCACCGTAATAATGCTTTGCACAATATTTAAAAAACACATGAATTTTCTGAAGCAAAGGGTAATTATGATCAAGCGTAATATCAGCTTTATAATGATCACCGATTTTAAGCTTTTTCATTTGTTCAAGATCTTCTTCAGAAGCAGGCCAAAATTTGTTGTTAGCCGTTCTGATTAGATTAATTTTCATTAGCAACAATCAACCTTGAATTAGGTGTTTTGCTAATATCTTTAACTTTGTTTAGGTCCATAAGATAAATAATATCTAGTCGGATAGTTGCTAAAGTCACCCTTGCTTTTTCAGCTAAGAAGCCAATGGTTCTTTCTCCTGTTTTTGCTAAATCAATGATTAAATTGTGTCTATCTTCAATTGATAATTTATCGATTAAACCTGAAGATGGTCTATGTATTTTTCCACTGTAAATACTTTGAATTGAATTTATATTTAACATGATTATTTACCTTTATTTTTATTGGCGTCTTTAGCTTTATCATTACGCCAAACTTTGTTTTTACACGTGTTGTTAAAAAACATTCTTCGCTTGGTGCCATAGAATTTTTTACCACAACCACAAACGCATTCTTTTTCAGTTATTGCCATTAAATTGTAATCCCATTCAAATGATCTATTTCATGCTGAACACAAAAGGCAGTTAAAGCCTTGCATTTTCTGCTAATAGGCTTCCAATTCTCATCAAACCCAATTACCACGACTTGGTTATCTCTCTTTACTTTTACTTGCTTACCTGGATATGACAAACAACCCTCAACAGAGTTTTTAATTTTACCTGAACGTTTTGTTATTACAGGGTTAATAACTACCCCCATAAAGCCATTGCAGTTTATTAGTATAATCCGTTGCAAGCAACCTATCTGGTTGGCGGCAAGTCCTATTCCTGTGGTTTTTGATAACTCTAAACGCATTTCAGCAACAACATCTGAAACATCAGTATTTAGCGGCACATTATCTGCGATTTGCTTTAGTGTTGGAAAACCCTTTTGTACAATCATTTATTATCTCCATCTAATTAATTAACTAAAGTATGACTCAATACAGTCACAAGTCAAGGTCATTTCAGATTATTTTTTAAACGTGTTACTATTTGTTTACACCCATTACAAAGGCGCAATAAATGAAAGCTATATTACTGATTGTATTAATTACTTTTTTATCCGGCTGTTCAATGTTCGTTCCACCTTCAGGAACTCACTACACTGTAAAATACGGGGAAATAGAAGTAGAGGTTGATGATTATACGGATAGAAACGGCGTTCAGTTTGAATACACTAATGGAGATACTAAGGTTGTATTAAAGAAAAAAGAAGTCGATACAGCAACGCCAGCTGCAGCAATAAGCCAAAAACAGGCAGAGAATAATTCAAAATTACTTGATGCTGTTGCAGCGATAATTCCAAGACCAGGCGTTTAATATGAATATATTGATACATGGTTTTAATGAAAAGCATCCTGAAGAATCGGTTGGCAAGTTAACGGATCATTTAACCGATACATTTTTATTCAATTATGGATGGCGTTTTTTTAGCGTTTTATGGCACAACAAAAGAGATGCTAAGAAGCTTAAACTTCTATTAGATAAAAACCCTGATAGTAATGTTTATGGTCATTCTAATGGTAATGCAATAACCGTTGAAGCTGCAAGGCAAGGTGCAAAGATAAAAACGCTAATTGTCATTAATGGGGCGCTTAAATGTAAAACAAAGTTTCCCAAAACAATAGATAGAATAATTGTTATTTATACCAAGCACGATAAGGCAACTAGGGCTGCTAGGTTTTTTGATAAAGTGCCGTTTATTCAACTATTGATACCGAACGCATGGGGCGCAATGGGTGCGAAAGGTTATACAGGTAATGATGAACGCGTTAAAAATTGGGACTTGTCAATCGGTCTTAAAGGTCACAGTGATTTTTTTGATAAGGATAATTTAGATTGGTACATGCCCGAATTGAAAAAGTGGGTTGACAATGAAAACAAGTAATTGTCTTTTTAATATGAGGAATAATGACAGAAAGAAAAGCGGCAACCAGAAACGGGGATTTGCCGCCACCTTTGACAAAAGAACCGCCAGAGTAAACTTAGGCGGTTAAATTCAAACGCCACTTAATTGTGGCTTTCTTGTTTCAGTAAGTCCAAGTTCTAACGCGCATATCATCTAAATCAAGAACACGCCAAGCACAATGAACAAAGCCATTACCATAAGCAACTGCTGTTGCTCCATATCTACCAGCTAACACCATTATTTCATTTCGTTCTTCAATCGTTTCATATTCAATATCAACAACGATACAATTTTGATGATCAGCAGGTTTTATTCTATGCAATTCATCAGGGTGATATGGACAGCGACCAGCAGAGGTAATTGTAAACGGTCTATTAGCATCATTACGCATTAATTGAACCTGACATAACACCCATTGTTTAACGCTTCGTTTATCGCATTTAGGATGGCCACAAGTGCAAATTAACTTGGGATCTGTTTTAACATTAAAGTTTTTAGTTTCTGCTGGCATTATTAAAGCCCTTATATTGGTTTCGATAATTTTAAATTTCATTAACGTGTATGATCAAAGATGGTAAATTTCTATATTGATCAAAGTTTTTTTGTTCATCTTGCTTTAAAAGTATCATTGCGGCGCCTAAAGCTTTAACCCCATTAGAAGTATTAAATATATATCTTCTTGGTTTTATGCTCACACATTTAGGGTTTTTGGCTACAAAGGTTATTTGTGTAATCTTCATTTTAACCCCGTTATTTTTCAGATAATTGACCAGAAGCTAACAGCTCCATTGCTTCAACTGTTTTAAATTTAGCTGACATAATTTTTTCTTGTGCTGCAATTGATGCTTCAACCGCATTATAAAAAACATCTTCATCAATACATACTGCATAACAATCATTGTAACCATTAACAGAAAAGCCCATTTTTAAATTGTGTGGGTTTCTTTTTTTATTGGCTTCATAAGTTGAATGCAATTTATTTAACTGTTCAATATTTGCTTTTGCTTCTGCAACTTCTCTTATTAATATTTGTAAATCTGACATTTTTAATTACCTTCTAGTTGTTTAAATAGTTTCACCCAAAAACCCCAATTAAGGGGTATCAGGGGTTTATCAAGCTTCAACGCCTAAGCTCCACTTATAAACATTACCCTCCACACTAGGTTTCAACGGGCACTTTTTAGGTTGGATTATTTACTTATCAACTAAGACTTCTCTTGCTCCATTGTGACCAGGAGCAGAAACAACACCTTTAATTTCCATTTGTTCAACAATTCTTGCTGACCTGTTGTAACCTATGCGAAATTTACGCTGTACACTAGATATTGAAACCCTTCCTGATTCTTTAATAAAAGTAACCGCTTCATCATACAAAGGATCTAAATCAGGGTTTTCATCTTTTAATTCTGAACGTCTATCAATTTCGCTTTCTATATCTTGATCACCACCACCAAAAGAAGCAAATTCAGGAAGTTCAACAGGTTCAATTTCGCCTTTTGATGGCATAATTAAAGCAACAATTTCTTTTTCATAACCACCAACAGCAACAATATATTTATCAACACCACAAAACATAAGGTTAACAGCTGGAATATTTGAGCTTAAACATATACTAGCCAAGTCTTTTATGTACAGAGGATTAACACAAATCGTTGATACAGGCTCATAGCTTATACCTTGAAAAATCCTTTTTGTATTTGGGTAAATACCATCAACATTAGAAATATATTCAACATGATAAATGCGATCGGTTTCTTCTGGCTCTTCTTCTTTAAACCAATCAACAACATGTTCTTCAGCATAAAGAATATAAGCTTTATCATCAATTATTTGTATTTCAGTTAAAGGCCGTTTATCTCTTGTTTTTGATTTTTTAGATGCTGTTAAAAGTTCTTTTGTTATTGGCAATATATACTGATCATCAGTAAAACCGTATTCATCATAAATAGAAACTAATCTATGACCATCAGTAGCGGTTAATATAACGCCTCTTTTATCCGGGTGTGACTTTATATGAAAACCGTTAAGATAATAACGAACATCATCTTTAGCCGCAAAAGCCGCCAACACTTGAAGGTAAGCTTTGTTGAATTTTACTTTCATTTTTATTTATCCTGGTGGTTGAATGTGAACTGTTCGGAATTACCGAACAGTTCGATTAAATTATTTACTGTTTATAGCAAAAAATACTTTTGCTGAAGAGGCTGCGTTTACCAATGAATCAGAATTATCTTCTGCTTGCTGATTTGTATAATGTGCAAAAGCATCAGATAAAATAAGTGATTTATTACCAGTATCATCTTTAGCCATTTTCATTGCACAAAAATGATTTTCTTTATTATCATTCCATGCTTCTTGATGTACATCAGTGCTAAATCGTTTTAAGGCAATGCGGATTATCCGACTATTAAACTGCTTGTTTGATGAAACAACAGTGCTAGCTTCACGGACCATATTCAAGAAAACCTCAATAGCTACACTTTCAGCAATACCTTCTTTTTCAGCACGTTCAACAGTTATACCATGAACATCAATTGTTTCTTGTGGAATAGTCCAGCCATCAGGACGAATTAAAACGTCCATGTCACCAATTATTTCTTGTGTTTCAGCATTACAAAGAACAGCGGCTAACCTTACAATGTGCGGTTGGCCTTCATTGTTTGATCTTTCTCTCCAAAGTGGCAAGCCGTTTGTTTCAGTTTTAAAGCTAAGTAAAGTTTTCATATTTATCTTCCATCCGTTTTAGTAGCGGCGGCTATTAACCGCCTGTTAGTTTAAATAGTTTCAGTAGTTACAACATAAGGAACTGATCCTTCACAAATTGCATAAGCAATAACCATTGCATCATCATCATTAATAGGGCATGTGCTAACTAAGTAATTTGCTATTTCTTGTGGAATGGTTCTAGTATCTTCATTCGTATTACAGGTTTCAATTTCATCAGAAACATCAGCAAAACGACTAGCTAAACGTTCCTTAACTGGTGTTTTAACACTATCTTCAACACTTGCAATATAAGGCTTTGAGTTATCAAGTTTAACTTCAGGCTTTGCTTCAGGCTTAACTTCAACCTTTGTTTCAGATTCTTCTTTTAACTTCTGTTCAGCTTCAACCTTTTTGCGTTCTTCATCACGAATAGCTTGCTCTTGTAGTTCAAGCTTTTCAGCTGCTTCACGTTCTGCTTTTTGTTTTGCTTCAAATTCAATTTTTTCTTTCTCTAAACGTTTACGTTCAGCTTCTTCTTGTTCATGTTCAGAAATACGCATTTTGATCAAGTTGATAAGATCATCATTATCTTTAAGTATTAATGAGGAATGATCACTGAATAAAAATTTATGGTCTTTGGCTAGCTCGGTTAAGCTATCTAAATTTTTACGGATTATTTGAGATACTTCACTAGCTTCAATTTTGGCATTAGCAAGTAAAGAATTAACCGCTTCTTCCATTTTTTCAAAGCTTCGTTTTCCTTTTAATGCTGCGGCCCAATCGTTACTGTTAACATACAAACCAATTGATATGTCGTTAATCGATTCACTAAGTTTTCTTAAATGCTGATTAAAAGCGCCTTCTGCATTATTGATGATTGAAAGCTTTTTAGCTTCTTTGTGAGTTTTTACAGCTAAATTTAATTTAGATTCGGCTTGTTGTAAAATGCCATCAGTAGTAGAAACATCGTTAACAAATGCTGAATAGCTTTCAAAAGCATTGGTAATATTTAATTGTTCCTGTTTTAACTTGGTTCTTGTTGTTTTAATGTTTTTAACAAAAGCTTCAGTATCAGCAAAGTCTTGATCAGTTTCTAATATTACAGATAATTTTTCATCAATTGCCGCTTTTATTGCTGGTATGAATTCACCCAAATTTGAAACAACCATTGAACCTTCAACACTACATTGAATAACAGGAAAGCTTTCTTGTTCATTGGCAACAATAACTTCTTGTTTAGCTTTTACTTCATAATTTTTCAAATCTTCAGCGAATTGTTTTAAACCTTTAATTAGTTTTTCTCTTCGTTCAGGTATTGACACATAATAAAAACTTGCTCTTTTTTCAGTTGTTCCATCTGACACTACAAATAAAACAGACTCAGCACCAAACACCATTAGCTGAAATTCTAATTGCCAATAATGCGAAGCTTCAAGAACTGAATTATTAACATTTTCAGCAAGAATTTCATTCCATAACTTATGCTCAAAAACTGTTTTTTCATCTTCTGAAAGTCCATCAAGTGAAGCTAGCAGCTTTAAACCATCAAGTTCAATAGAACCTACAACGGGTTTGAATTCTTCCATCAGTTCAAATTCTATTATGTCTCTTGCGCTTTCTTCTGTTTGATGGCCCTTATCAAATAAAGACTGAGTAAAAGAACTAACAGCTTTTACTTTTCCTGTTTTTTTCTCTTTTAATAACTCAGTTCTACTTTTATATTTTGAATCACCCATCATTGCCGGTGCTTCACTAGCTGTTAAATACTCTTTACGAGCTTCTAACCATTCATCAGTTCCTTGAACTAGGTTTAATATTTTTACTGTTTTCATTATGCTTTCCCTACGTTGTTAATAATTTCTTTTTGTTGATCAGTTAATTTAACTTTCTTTTCAAAGAATTTAATTATCTGCTCTGCCGTTTTTTCTTTTGATAAAATTTTTGCCTCCCCTGCTGGGAAACTTTGATTAAATAATTCTTCTGAACAAAAATCATCTTCATTAATCTGATCTTCTTGTTCAACTTGTTCTTCATAAAAACCACCATCATCATCTTCATCACCAACTGTAATACCAAGAGCACCAGTTAACGTATAACGGCGAAGGTAACTAATTGTTGATGCTATTTGCTGTATTTGGTTCTTGCTACCACTTTGATCAGCAAAAGCGCTCATTGAAGTTTGTTCTTGATGCCCTTCTTTATGAGTAATAATACAAATAACGGTCATTAAATTGTTTTCGCTGCTTTGTTCGTAGCGATAAGATAAGCCAGCTTCTTTTAAAGTAGGTCTGATTACTCTCGCTATATCTTCAAGCTTTGCATAAGTGTATTCAGTTTTACCGGTCTTTGTTTTGAATGATGCTAAACCTGTTTTTTTAATCGTTGGTATTATTGATTGGAATATAGATAAGCCTTCGAAAAAACTTCTTCTAGCGTTTTTAGCTTCAAATCTATCTTGAAGATCCATTAGCTTTTCAAGCTGCGCAATATCAGCGCCTTTTTCAACTGCCATTTGAATCAAGCCCATATACTGCTCTTGCTGTACAGCTAAAGGATGAATTGTTTCATCCTTGGTTATTATTTCAGTTTTTTTATTCATTCTGTGTAACTCCATAAAGTAAGGTTATCTTCTAACATTTGTTCAACAATTTGTTCTTCAGTAAAGTTTTTGTGAAACTTCATAACGCGACACTGTTTAGCTGATGAATCATAGCCAATCGGCTTTAGTGGATTCTTGGCGATAATTTCACGCCCTGCTTCAGGTGCGGTTATTGTTGTGCTTAAAAAAGTAATCATTATTTTTGCTCCGTTTCATAATCACAATCATTATTAGTGCATTCAAACCAAGTGCCGTAAACATTGCTTTTTTCTTCAAGCTGCGAACCGCAATCAGTGCAAGTTGCTTCTTCTTCATTACAGTGATTAGCGATTTGATTTGATACATGACAATGTGACATTTGATTTATTCCGTTTCGTTTCGATGAATTAATATTAAGCCCTATCGAATCATATTGCAAGTTTATTTATTAATTTAATTAAGTTGCAATGTTAAGTGCCTTAATATAATATATATACATCCATAACAAATAGAGAATATTATGAACTTAGAAAAATCATTTAGAATAGCGTTAGCAACCAGGGGCATGAGTAAGGCAGAATTAGCTGCTCAAATGAAATGTACAGGCGCTTACATTACACAAATAACTAAAGGCGGTTCTATGTCGGTTAGTAAACTGGAAGAGGTTTGTGGCGAACTAAACTACAAGGTTTGGGAATTCATTAAATTGGGAGAAGAGCAATGATAGAAATGTCGTTTGATCATTTAGTTAATTCAAATATAGAACCAGAAGATGGATTTGTTTTTATTTATAGATTATTAAACAGAAATGATGTGGTTATATATATTGGACAAACAATAAATATAAAATCTAGAATAAGAACCCATTTTATTGATAAGGACTTTGTTAAGGTGCAGATTTACCCTTGTAAACTAGGAGAATCAACAAAAATCGAGAGGGACGAAATAGTACGATTTAACCCACAGTTAAATATAGAACTGCCAAAAACAGACAAATATATAACTATGAATCAAGCAAAAAAAATCATTAGTAACGGCGTTGCTGATAGCGTATCAAAATACATAAACATAGTATTTGAAAGGCCAATAAACAAAAAACTTGAGCCAAAATATGTTTCTGCTGTTGATGTTAATAATGAAATTGAAGTATTGATCGAATTAATCGATAAAGCACATAAAAAGGAAGTCGGCAATGAAAGCTAAAATAAAAAGTATTCTATTAGGTATCTTGTTTTATGGGGCGTTCTTCGTTATGTCTTATGCGTTTTTACTTGAATTAAGTAAACAGGCTTAATAATTAAACTTGCCAAAGGAGAATAAATAAATAATAATACGGTTGTTGTTTGGGTGTCAGACCCTGAAGAATAGAATAGGTTTTGCAAGTGTTTCTAGGGTTAATCTAATTAATCCGTCTGACTAGAAACACCCGCAAAGCCTTTTTTTTTACTTCTTTTCTGCCCTCCTAAATAATCGATTTAAACAATCACCCTGATACAGGTGTTACTGTCTTTAACTTAGCAATGAGATAGTTGATAAACGAATTACAAGCTTGGAAAATCATTTTATAAGATTAGTAGATAACGGATTCTACTTTAACAAAACCGATGAGTCTTAATAAATGTTACCCGTCCTGATAAGACGATAAACTATGTTCGATAATATTGTTTATGTATGACCAGCTAATAATAAATTAAATATAGGTGCACTAGTTACCAAGTAACCGTATCTAAGAGACAATAATATTTAAAATACAATGGAGAATAGAAATGAAACTAACAATTAAAGTCAACAAAGGTAGAAAACTTGTCGTTCAAACACTACTCGATTATCTAGATATCAAATGGGAGGAGTATTGGGATTTAGATATTGACAAGTTCTGTATGGATATTGAAGTGCCACATCAGGACTTAGTACCTTTACGCGACCTAATAAAAGAAGTTAACTATATTTAACCAAGTAACCATATAACACACTTTATGAAATGGCATATAAAGACTAAAACTAAACTCATATAGGAACAATCCAAAATGAAAGAACTAAAACGATTAACTGAACTAAGCAACTGTAAACACCTAAATAAGACAGACCGAGATTGTATAACTTGGGCTATCTTTCAAATTCAACCACCTGAAGTAGATCCCGAAACAGGTTTTAATGGCTTTGAGTTTTCATCATGGCCTAGTGTGCCGGATAAGAAAATTTTCGCAGAATTAACCAAAGCACGTAAAGCCAAGAAAAAAGTAATCATGACCCAATCATATATCGACTTGGCAGCACCTCATTTGCACGAACTAAGTAATAATAACGTAACAGTCAACGAAGCTTTAACCGTTGCAGCTGTTCATGGTTGGCAAGGTTTAAGAGCTAATTGGGTGCTTAATGAATTAAAAGCCAACGAAGCAGTAAAAGAAGAAGCACCTAAAACAATCAACGATTACATGAAATTAATAATGGATGACAAAATAACAAGTGTTAGCCAGATTGAAAAGAACAACAGAAAAATGATTGAAACGCATTTAAGGATCGGCAAGTTTAGCGTTCAGACTGAACAGAAATTATATAAAATAGGGTTTGCCCTTTAGGATCATATTATGAACAAGCTTGAAAAGTTAGCATTTAGAATTGGTGAAATATCCAACGAGATTAAAAAATTAAAAGATCAACGAGAAATAAACCTTGAACATTGCCATGGCTCAGAAGATGAAGATTTTAATGGACCGTCAACCAATAGTGACAATGTTCCTTTTGAAAATTGTTTGTATAACGCTTATGAGTGGGTGAAAGCTGATAGAGAAAGCGACGATGAAACATATTTTTCATATACAGCTTTTGCTGACGTTATAAATGATTATGGTTGTGCAAATTGTAAAGGTGCTTATTTGGCAAAACGTGAAATTGGCTTACTAAAGCAAGAGCGCGGCCGAGTAGTTGGCAATATATCAACCATTGGCAAATCATTAAAAGGATAAAACAAATGATTAAAGAAAAACCAGTAAAGTGCACTGAATGCAATAGCATTGTAAGAACTTGCTACATTCAAGGTAGCTTGAACAAAGACACCAGTTACAAAGCATATTGCCGATGTAGCGATATTTTAGGCCGCAGCGAAAAACGCGCCTTAAATTCTTTCAAAAAATTCAATCAAACTGAGGAAGTTGATCATGGGTAAGCAATCAAAAGAATGTGCTGAAATACTTAACCAGCTAGAAGAACCTGTTGAACGTTTTACTTTAGATGAAGGTAATGGGCCATTGCCAATATTAAAGTTTAAGTTTGACGGTGAAGAAATTACTTACAGAGATTTAGTGAGTGTTGCAAATCAATTAGCCGCGTTTTTAAAAGATCTTGGTCAAGACTTTCAAAAAATGACAAAGCATTAGGGGGAATGATGAAACTTAAAGTATTAGATTTGTTTTCTGGTATTGGTGGTTTTAGCCTTGGCTTAGAAAGTACAGGGTATTTTAAAACTAATTCTTTTTGTGAGATAGAAGATCACTGTATAAAGGTTCTAAATAAAAATTTTAAGGGCGTTAATATATTTAATGACATAACAAATCTTAATTTAATGCCTAATGATTACGATGTATTTACTGGTGGTTTTCCATGCCAAGACATAAGTATAGCAGGGAAAAACAAAGGTATAGACGGTGAAAAAAGCGGATTGTGGAAAGAATATAAAAGACTAATTAAACAAGGGAAACCTAAATATGCAATTATTGAAAACGTGTTCGCTCTGCTTGGCAGAGGACTTGAAATTATCTTACAAGACCTTGCCGAAATCGGGTACGATGCGACTTGGACGCTGTACGATACAAGGTACTTTGGAAAGCCTCAGCGTAGGCGTAGAGTTTACATTATCGCAGTTCGTGACGGAATCCCTGCCGACTCCGATATATTCGAGGTTGGACTTAGAGATTTACCAACAAGTAAACCCATGCTGGAATCTTTCAACAAGGGCTTTAGATGGGATTTTAAGGAGGGAGAAGGAGACAAACACACCTTTACCTTTGTCACTCGCCAACGCAGTAATGAGTTTAAAGAAACAGGTCTGAGTAGCACTTTAGCAAAAAGAGATTATAAGTCTTATGTTGATTTGGTTTTACAGAATGGAATAATCAGAAGAGTAATGCCAGAGGAAAGAATGTTATTGCAAGGTTTCCCTAGTGATTGGTTGAGTGACTGCGGATTAACAAAAAAAGAAAAATTCACATGTAATGGTATGAGTGTTCCTGTAGTAAAATACATAGGCGAATTAATAAGAAAATTTGATATTAAGCAATCATCACCAATAGGATCAAGTTTCTTTTCTGATGGTAAATATAGATTTTTAGATGATAATGAAAAAAAATCTTATTTTAAAGATGGTGGCTGCGAATACGAATCAATTTTTAGTGTTGACTGCCTAAAAAGTAAAGAAGATTACGTTAATTTAATTGAAGGGTAAAGCATGAATCAAGTTAGCTTTGAATTCCCATTAACCGACTTTGAAGAAATTACTGCAAAGTATTTTTCTGAAGGTAAGAAGCCAACAAAAAAGCATATTGCTATGGCTGTAAAGAAGTGTAGAAAATGGAATTCAGATAGAATCAAACTAGGCTTGAAAGTTTGGCGATAATCAACATAAAAGGATAATCAGAAAATGAAAGATATAATTTTTATAATATTCATTGCTCTTGTTGCTTTAAGTGTTAATGATGAATTAATGAAAAAAGAACTTGATAAAAAAGATATTCAGATTGAAAGGTTGGCCAAGGAGGTTTGCAGATATTCAAAAGAATATAAACCTGTTTGTATTGATCATCGTATTGAATGGAGTAAACAAAATTAAAGCAAAAAAAAGCCCTAATCAGTTTTCACTGGTTAGGGATAAATACTACTAGAAGGAAGATAATGTTCAAGTTGATAATAGAACTATATTTGCTTTAATGCAAAATTTTTATTAATACCATTTTACTTGAAACCTGTAATCCGTTCTCATGCCTGAATCAATTAACCGGCTAGCACCAGCTATAACCGGCGTTGGATTTTCAATAGCATAGCTTTCTCTCTGAACTCGATAAAATATACCACCATTTCTAATATAAAATAATAATACGTCACTTCTTGCGTTTGATGGCTGGTACTTCATATCCATGGTTATTACTACATCTTGAGCAGCTCCAAGATTTACTATTGTGTCACCAGGTATCCCACTGTCAAAAAACCTAAGCATTAAAATATCAGTTTCTGTTATCCATGCATAAACATCATTACCATTTTGATCAAAGGCCAAACCAATTCTAGTAACACCTAATGGTTCGTTAGTTATTACTTCTGTTGTTCCTGCTAAATCATCAAGAATAATATTGTCAGTTATTGGATCGTAATAAGTAGCCCAAAATTTATTGTTTAAACCTTCACTAGCATCATTTAAAGCAATGGGGCCAATAGTGACATTGTTAACTGAAACATTAACGGTTGGCGGATTACCATAGTTATTGTATGCAGCTGGTGTTGTATCGGGGATAAATAAATTAAACATATTAAACGATCACTTGGTTCATAATTTCTTTAAGTTTAAATGTTACAGTATCAGAAGATGTTTTTGTTATAAAATTAGGTCCATCAAACTCTATTTGGAAAAAAATAGTAGTAACGCTTGCTGAAGATGATGTTGAAAATGTTGCAGAAACCCATTGAAAATTTCCTGTACCTATTGGAAATGTCATAGTATGAGTTACTTCACTTCCTGTTGCTGTTAAAGCTACTGAAGCGCCTCCTTCGGGCGATGTATCGCCGCCACCGTCAATAAGAGTCGGTATAAATGTTGTTGGATTTACGCTTATTCTATTTGCATCATTTACAAACATAAATAAATTTGTACTGCCTATGGTTTGATAAATTGAAGCAGGAAATGAAGCAGAAGATCCACCGTCCCCACTAGAAGCTATACATGGTCTAATCGTAAAATCTATTGTTACAGGTGAACCGGCAACAGTAGCTGATATACTTCCAACAGTAGGAGTCATTGAAGATATTTTTTTAACGAAGTAAGTAATAACGAGCTGATCAACTGCTGTTAATGTTATTGTTGTTGGATCCCCAACACCATCTTTAAAAAGCGCTCTTGTGTGTATGTCAGCAGTTTCATTAGATGTTTGTGCAACACCCAACTCAGCGATATTTCCAACAACAGAACCTATAGCAAAAGAATATATTGCTTGAGATTCCTTTTCATAATCAGAACCATTTAAAACGCTTGTGTTAGCGCTCCACCCTGCACTTGTTGATGCTGCAAGAAAATTTTCTAAGCTTGTATCAGCAAAAACAGGAGTAGTTCCACCAGTGCCAACGTGTAAAAAACCACCAAAATCTTGAAGAATCGCTAGTCCACCTCGACAAATTAGATTTTTAGTTCTTGGCAATGACAGTATCTGTTTTCCATCTCTAAATACTTGAACAGAAAATGAACCTTCAATTGTCGTTTTAATCATTGCGCCATTTTCGTTATTTTGTTTTTTCATTTTACTGTCTCTTTATGCTGTTGTTTGGGTTATTTCTTCAACTCCGATA
This sequence comes from Colwellia sp., assembly GCA_022969215.1. Taxonomy (GTDB): domain Bacteria; phylum Pseudomonadota; class Gammaproteobacteria; order Enterobacterales; family Alteromonadaceae; genus Colwellia. Next base: position 22,360 of record JALJPA010000016.1, read on the forward strand.
GTACCTGTCATTGCTTCTTCAGTCGAATCAGCTTCAACTAGCACTTCTGTTTGTGTTATTTCTTCAACCGAAATAGATCCCGTCATTGCCTCTTCAGTTTCATCATATTCAACTAATATTTGCACTTGAGTTATTTCTTCAACCGAAACAGTGCCTGTCATAGCTTCTTCAGTCGAGTCAGCTTCAACTAATATTGTTGTTTGAGTTATTTCTTCAACCCCGATAGTGCCACCCATCAAAGGAGTTTCAAATAAAAATGATAATACAGTAATGGATTCAACACCAATCGTACCTGTCATAGCTTCTTCTGTTGCTAGTACCGGATAAATATCAGTTACCAAAGCAAATACAGGTGTAAAAAATACCTCGCCTGATGATAAGAAAGATATTGATGTAGTTAGTTTATCACCATGCGGAAAAGAATCACTCAATCCGTTAGGCATCATTGAACAACTAAACACTTCGCCAATAACTGTATTTGATACATAACTAATAGTGTAATTATCTATGTTACCGTTAAAAGCATCATTCCTAATTTTTTTAAATTGTTCATCATTATTATAGACAATTGAACCTGATATTTGCAATTGCTTAGAACCAAGATGTTCATTCATTAGAACAATGTATTGATCAAATGATTTGTTGCTTATATCAATGGGTGTTCCATTGAATGATAAAGTCATATCCATTTGGCCGACAATATCACCTGTGCTGTTTTGAATTACAACGTTAGTGCCATTAATCATTTCATTACCTTAAACATCAGGAGTATCACCGCCGCCGTTAATAAAGTTTAGTGGAGTACTTCCAAACACTTTCACGTTTGCACCGTTTTTAATTATGCCATCGCCTTTTATGCCTTTCAGTGCATCATTATCAACACCATCAACACCAAAGCCGGTACCAGTGCCATCTGTTTGACCGTTTGAACCAGCATCCCCCGGTGTAGCTAAAGCAGTGCCGACTATAACACCGCCAAAACCGCCAACACCAGGATTGATACCATCGCCACCATCACCACCATCACCACCAATACCACTAGATTCTATCCCTTGAACAAAGAAACCTACAAAACCACCTGAACCACCAGAAGGCGCACGTAAAAAGCCCTCTGCTGTTCCTGACTCTGGATCGGCACCACTAAGATAAATTTCTGTATCGATACCTTGTGCATCGTAAACTATACCAGCATTTTCACCATTAGAAAGACCACCTAAAGCCGCCCATTCATCAACGCCCGGACTCCAAACCAAAGCTTGACCGTTGCCACCTTTGCCCCCTTTTGCTGACCAATCAGCGGCATTTCTAAGTATGATTATTATTGTACTTCCAGCAGCAAAGCCCCCAGCTCTAACTGCTGGTATATTATTGTCAGTTGAATTAAAAATCCCACCGTCAAAAATAAAAGTAACATCAACGGCTGTTGATGGTGCGCCGGCAAATATAAATAAATTTAATTCTGTAGCATTATTAATTACAAATACTGCACCTGAAGTTATTGCTGGTTGATATGACAACGCGCTAACATCGTATTCCCTACCCGTTTTAGTAAATTTAGGTTGAATTCTTAATATTTGCGCCCTTGTATTCTCACTTGGCAGACCATCAAAGCCTTGAATCCTTGGCGAAAAAACATTGACAACATCACCAACATCAAAATTTAAGTTTCTTTCCTGAGTTTTCCAGCTGTATTTTTGTGGAGTCATACCGAAGCTTTGAACATATCGAGAAGTTAAAAGATCAGCTGTACCTTTATTTATTAATGTTGAGCTTTTGAATTTCTTTGATTTTGGCTTTGTGCCATAAAATTCAACTGTTTCAAGTTCTGGCCTAATGGCAACAGATGTTTTTTTGTAGCTTTGAGCATCTTCATTATTTGCTAGAAATGGTTTGTCATAACTGATAAACGCCCGACTATAACGAAGTTCTTCAACGTCAGCGATTTTTAATGAATTAAAATCAATCTCTTTGCCTTCAGTAACGGTTGAAGATGATACTAACCATTGGCTAATTGCTTTTAGTTTTATTTCTCTTGCAATGGGATCGAACCACATTTGCATTAAATACGGTTCAAGTATTCTTATTATCGATTCATCTGCATCAACTGATTCATCATAAACACCATTTACTTTATCGCTTGGGTGCCATTCTGCGACCTCATCAAGCCAATCAGCAATAGGTATAATTGAACTAGGTACTTCAACAGATAAAAGCAAAGTCTCTAAAGCGGTTGCAATATTTTCATCATCAAAAGTTGTGCAGATATAAACATCATCACCGGCTGAATGATCATCAGCTACCGTTCTCGTTAATGTATTGGTAAATTCTGGCGCACCAACATTATCACCCCTTGTTTTAACAGTAAGTGAAGCGGTTGCTGTTTGGTTATCTGTAACGGCGGTTACTGTCTGGTATTCGTCACCAATTCGGACAACATAGGGCGTTGATATTTGATTCCAATCGGTAACAGAATCAACAGGAATTGCTGTAACTGAGTCATCAATATCAAGTCGCAAAAAGCTTTCTTGTTCAGGTGGTATTTGTGCTTGATCAAATTCTATTCTTGCCAATTCATCAACGCATTCTAATCTGTATTTTCCAACATCACTAGTTGATAGCTTTCTTGCGGTGTAATATGCTGTTTGGCCATCAGTATTTACATCTAAGCTATTTGATTTTCTATATTTTATTACTCTAACTTCACGGCCTTCAATAACATTTCTATCCTTGAATTTACCAAAAAATGTACCATTATCTCTTGATGCAACGCCTCTTGCTCTTTCAGAATTTGGATCTAAACCGCTAAAGTCCTCGAAAGAAATAGTTGCTCTTCCACGTATGGCAAGACCTACATCAACTTGTAATTCTGTTGCACTTTCAGCAACGTTTGTAACATGGCGATAAAGTTCAGCAATTGGCAGTATTGGCGTATTTGGGGTGCAAAACCGATATGTTTTAATGACCGTTGCGCTAGTAACATCTTGAATAGGACAGCTTAAAGGTGTTCCAAAACCTTCAACACCTACTGTTTCCTCACACTTGCCGGTGATTATTGGCAAATCTATTTCGATAATATAGAAATGCTCTTGCGTTGGTTGTTTTCTTGTTGCTTCAAAAGTCATTTTTACAATCCGTTATAAGCTAAAAAGTTATAGCTAACATTTGTTAAATTTCTAGTTTGTGCGTGTGCCTTTGGCATAATAGGAATGAATTGCATTGCTACATAAGTTTGAGTAACATCATCATCATTACGCATAAAGAACCCGTTTAACGTCCAAAATAATTGGTATTCAACTAATTCATTCTGAACAAAACTTGTTGCAACATCTTTAATATTTAGGTTCAGTTTTTGTGAAACCGTTTGTATCAATGTTGCCGTTGGTGCTGCTGATTCATTCAAAACAGCCCTTGATTTAATGCCGCGGTTCATTGGCACTTTATTATAACCAGCTTGATAGCTCTTTATTATTTCTTGGCCGTTAACGGTTGTTGATGTGAAATCAGTTGTTAGCCCGGTTGCAACATGCGAAATAATAGCAACATCAGCTGAATTTGGTTTTGTTATTTCAATCCTAACAAAATTATTTGTGCCACCTGTTCGTTCAGGAATAACAAACATTATTGGCCGATCGTCTGATGGTGCGAAGCTAGTAATATCTGTTGTATCATGGTTGATGATTGATATTGTACAACCAAGACTTCCTAAGTTATGTCCAGCAATGCCAACATAGGTTGTATTCTGTGCGGTTAAATCTATATTAAAACCCGTTGTACTTGTGCCGCTACCGTAGACAGTATCAAAAGTATAATCAAGCAAATCACTTGCTGTAAAACTTGGATTGCTACCAGTAGAAACATTTATTGCTGTTGCCAATTGGCTAATTGCTAAAATCATCTTGCTCTTCCTACTGTTAACCGGCCACTTTTAACTGAGTCGTTTATAAATTCAGTTAGTATTTCATCTGCTGAACTTCCCCCTTCATTTTGAAAGGTAAAGTCCTCTGTTGTCGTTGATGAAGAACCACCACCAATAGCGGTAACACTTGTTTCTTGTGTGAATTCTTCAGGCTGAAAGCTTTGCTGTGCTTGCGCTGTATCAACACCAATAGCACCGGCACCGCCCCCACTACTTCCACCACCACCGCCAAAAGATAAAGATCTAACAATGCCAGCGGCAACTTGTGACCAACCAACAACAGAAGCTGCTGCTGGTGGTCCTGCAATTGGACCTAATTCAGCTAGTGCTTTAGCGCCTGCTGTTAAACCATGTGCTTCAATTGCTCCTGCAGCACCATCTTTAACAACAGAAAATAATTTTTCCTGAGTAGTTAGCGTACTAGAAAGTAATGTTTGCGCTGTTCTGCTTGCAAATGCTGCCTTTTGAGTTTCAATTTTCGCTTCATTTTTTGCAAGGTTATCTTGTTTTTTTATAGTTTCTTTATCAGACTTTTCTTTTAGTTTAGCTTCTGCTTCTGCTTTTTCTGCTATTCTGTCTAAGTCTCTTTGGCCAGCTTCTTCTTCCATGTTGAAAATATTATCTAGAAACTCTTGGTGTAACTGCTCTTTTAATTGGTTGTTATCACCAACAAGTGTAAGTTCCTTTTCAAGCTTTTCTCTAAGAAGTTCTTCTTCAGTTTTAAACCTATCAGCAATGGCTGCTATTTCGTCACCAGTGCCTTCACCTGTTATGCCCTCGCCTATTGTGCCGCCAATTTCGCCGCCTTTTCCGCTTCTGGCATCTTCTAGCCTTGCTTGCTTTTCAAGTACCTCTAATTGCTCATTAAGCTCGCCTGTTCTTATTCTTTCAAGCTCGATTGCTTCACCAAGTTGACGAATAGCGCGAACAGTAGAAGCGCCGCTATCTTTTCTAAATGAAGTATCTTGTTTTTCAAATGCTGTTTTTTTCTCTTGAAACTCTAATAGTCTGCCTTGAGATTCTTGTATTTGTTTGTTTATGCCTGAAATGGTTGTTATGTTTTCAGCATCTAAAAAGGAGTTGATAAAATCAATTATTGTTTGAGTAGCTTGAGGAACAACATCAATTACATCATTAAAGAAATCATCCATCACCGGCGCAAGAGTAGCAGAAATTGCCGTTGTAGCGTTGCCGATTTGCGTTGTCATATCATCATAGGTCTGACTAACTTTTTTAAGTTCGTCAGCTTGTGAAGATGTTATTAGTAATGAACCATTGAGATCGTCAAAACGTTTTTGTAATCTTTCCAATTCTGTTGAATTGTTTATGAATAAAGGTGTTAATTTAGATAAATCATTGCCCATTGATTCAAGAACAAATGTCATTTTATCGCCTGAAACACCAGCTTTTTCCATTTCAGAAACCATTCTTCCAATGACTTCAGGTGATGATAAAGCTTGAAATTCTATAGCGGTAGCTCTGGCCTCTTCTTTTGTTAACTTTATAACGTCAGCGTAGTCTTGAAATGTGCCAGTACCTACAGCGCTAAATTCGCCTATCCGATCAGAAACATCTTTGCTTATGTCTGCAATTTGTTCAGCGTTTACGCCGTAAAATTTTGTGGCTGATGCGAGTGATTGAAATTCATCTGCTGAAAGTTTGGCTTGTCTGGCCATTAATTCAAGTTCACGCCTGTTTTGCGCAGAGTTTAGAACCATGGCAGAGATTGCGGCATTAGCAGCTAGAAAAGCCGTTACCATTACCGTTACACCTTTAGCGGTGAATTTAGCGGCATCAGTTAGGCTAACAAGAGATTTATCTACTTTTTTTGTAGACTCATTAACCCCATCTAATTTTTTTTCAAGTGTATCTAGTTTTTTATCTAGCTTTGCTGTTTTAGCATCAAGCTCTAAAATTAATTTTGAAGTAGCCATTCTTTCGACGCTCCATTAGTGACACGTTCAAAATTAAGCATCAAACTAGTGTCTATTTGTTTTGCAACTTCGACGTGATCAAACAAATGCATCAGTTCAACAAAGTCTAGTTTCCAAGCTTCAGATGGACTTATTTTTAATTCTTTGATGCTTGCTTTAAACCAAGACCAATGATTAAAAACTACTGGATCAATTTTCCCTGTTAATCCGAGGTATCCGTGACTTTTTTTTTATGCTCTGGAATGTTCGCGTTGCAATAGTCATTATGATCAAGTGCTAGTTGCAACATGATAATAGGGTAAGGTTCGCTTAACTCATCAGGACGTTCTGATAATTGCCAACCAACCCTAAAAGTGCCATCACAAATTTCATCAAAAGATACTTCTTTGTGGCATGGCTTTATAACTGAATGCAAAGCATGATTAACAACACCACGAGAATACAAAGAACCTAAACTAACCATTCTTGAAAGCAATGTTTGCTCACCGTTTAAATGGTTACATTCAATGTATTTAGCCAATACGATTTGTAAATCAAGCCCAGTTTTATCAGTAAAGTTTTTATCTGCTTCTAGGCTTATTTTATAATCATATTCCTTGTAACATAATTTAATCATTATGTTGCGGCCGGTACGTGTGTAACAACGCCGGTAGATAAGAACGTTATAGTTGTAGTAATTTTATCGCCATGGGGCAATGCATCACTTAGGCCATTTGGAATCATTGAACAGCTAAAGCTTTCATCTGTAGTTGCAGCACTTACATAAGTAAGAGTGTAATCATCAGCTATACCAGCAAGGGCATCATCTCTCACTTTTCTAAATTGAGTGTCATCGTTATAAACAATAGAACCTGATATTGTAAGCTGTTTCGATGCAAGTTCACCATCCATTAAAGTAACCCAATCATCAAAAGATTTATTGCTAATATCAATTGGCGTACCATTAAAAGTAAGTGTCATTTCCATTTGACCAACTACATCACCCGTACCATTTTCAATTACAACATTAGTTGCATTAATTTCACCAGACATTTTTAAACCCTCTCACTAAATGTTAAATAATTTATTGATATATCTCTTTTGTACCAAGATTCAAAAACTGAACCCTCGTTAACTTCAGACTCTAATATATCAACGTTTTGATTAAGATGCACTGCCGTTGTGTTATAGGTAAAACCAGACAATACAGTATCAATTGCTTGTAATTGTACATTATCATATTCATTACTATTTACTTTAACATAAACGGTAACTTGAAAAATACCACGCTGTTCATCACTTGAAGCTGATGATTTACCCATCATGGCACTAGGACCAGGTATTAAAAATGCCTCAAACCACAATGATTTATTTTCTGAACTCTCTTTTTTATTTTCAAAAACAACATCAGCTTCATCAACAACTGTTAATAATTGCGTTATCAGTGCTTGCTTTGTATTAAAATAACTCATGCTGACCTTAATTTATTTTTCATTCTTAAAACCGCTATCCTAACCCATCCTTTAGGTGCTTGTTTACTAAAACCGTTAATCGATCTTATTTCAAACTTTCTTGTTTTTTTATTGTATGTGCCTTTTTTAACTGGTACGGGATAACCGCCAAATTCTAATACATTAATGTTAGGGCTATTATTCGTGAAGAAAATTGTTTTGCCTAAAACTATTTTTGGCATTTTCAATATCTGAGTAAATGAAGCATTACCAGTACCATTTGATTTATTTTTTGTTCTTCTTATTGATGGTGCTTTTGTAGTTAAAAACCAATTATTCTTGGTTGTACCTTCATCAACGGGCGTACCATCAACAACATCAATTAAACCTTTAGTAAAAATTGTTCTAACTTTGCCGTTCAAATCGGTTTTGACGTTGGCAATATCTTTTTTTAATTCTTTAAGGCCTAGTAACGGCATTAGTTAAGCCTTACTTGTGATTGGTACATTAGATTATCAGATGTTAATTCGACGCGGTCAACGCCTGCCATAACGATATATAATGAAGTGCCTTGCTTGATTGAATCGCCAACACTAACCAATACATCACTATCAGATAATAGTATTCTATCACCGGCTTTAATATTGCCGCCGATTAAGTCAATTGAATATTCTGCAAAAATGGCATTAACAAGTTCAGTTTCTGTTTCTGTTTCAACGCCGGTATTTAGTGGGGAAGTGCCTGTTGTGGTTTTTGTAACAAGAAATACTTTTTCGCTTGAGCTTGAGCCAGTTCTTTCAACGGCCCTTGCTAGCATTCTTTTAACTCTTGCTTGTATTTGTGCAGCACTCATTGAAAATTACCTTTTAAATTATAAAAAGTTCACTGTAGCTTTTTCTTTTCCAATAAGGATCAAACAACCTTTTGAAAGCATGTTTGCTGTTCTTCCATAAGTTGTGTCTAAAATATTACCCTGTAAAGAATATACATTGTAAGTTTCAGCTAATTGATTTGTGATTTTAAATGATGTTAATTCACCACCACCTGAAGCGGCATTTTCAAGCGCTACAAAATGCGCCGAAAGATAAAGCTCCACCTGAGTAAGTAAAGTATTATCACCACCAATACATTCAGCAGCATCATCAACAATAGTGCTTGCTGCATCAATCCAAATCTGAAGGATAGGATCGGTTAATTCAGTAGCAATGATTTCTTTTACTTCATCAGGTGTAGTTCTTGACATTATTACTCGCCTTTAGATAATACTTTGATTTTTTCTAACGCTTCATCTAATGACTTATTGCTTTTTGTCAATGCAGTTTTAGTTGATTTTAATTCTTTTTTAGCTTCTGCAAGCTCTTCTTGAAGCTTGTTTTGAAGTTCAGAATTATAACCTTCATCTTCTTCACTGATGACTTCTGTTTTTAACTTAACTTTACCGCTAAGGTTTTGCGCTTGGCGTTCATCAAGTTTAATAGTGTCACCAATTTTATGATTGAGTGTGTGTTTTTTAACAACGATATAATCTTTCTTAGACATTTTATTTCTCCAAAAACAACGGGGGATGAACCCCGTTATTAATTAGTTAAAGTTAATTACGCTACACTGAACCGTGAAGAATACCAGTATTACCATTTGAATCTACTTTAATGATTTGCACCATTGCCGCATAAGTGGTCAATACTTGATTTTCCATAGGGTTAGTTTTTGTATGAGGAACTGAAATAATATCAGAAGCAATTGCTAACTGTATTGTGCGATCAGTCATTTCAACAAACATAACGTTACTATCTGCTAATTTCTCAGCAAATTTAACATCTTTAATATCTGGAATTCGTTTAATTCTTTCCAGAACTGTATCTGAAGGAAATCCAGAAACATAATCACGATCCATAGCAGACTTGAAATTTTTCGGAAAGTAAAGAACCACCGAATCCATTTCAACACCACCTTGACCACTGAACATTTGACCAACTGCAGCAATGACTTCATTTACAATATCATCATTGTTTGCAACGTTTGACCAATCAGAAATAGTGATTGTGCCGCGATCAGGATGCGTTGTATATCCGTAAATTGGATGATTAGAACCACCAAATGAAACAGAAATACCCGTATTGCCATTGAATAAAGTTTCCTCTAAACGTTCAGCAACTTGGCGCATAGTTTCTTTTAAGCCTGCAGAGCGCTTATAATCAAAACCTTGTTGTCTCCATGGCACACCGAAAGATTGATGCGTTACCGGGTTAGGAACGAAAATTTCGTTGTAAACCGTATCGTTGTTTTGATAATCAGTAGGATTCATATCCTGATTAGCTTCTTGGAACTCGTTGATGTTTTCAGTACCAACTAATTGTTCTTCAATGCCAACAGTAAAAGATAAACCAGCATCTTTTAAATCCTGAATACCATTTAATTTACGACGACGAACTTCAGTAATCATTTCTTGAATTACAAGAAAATCTTCATGGCGTAACGTGTTCGCGTTAGTGTTAAGGGCGTTACTAACTAATTCAGCAGCTTTTGAAGCGCGAGCGACAACTTTACCTTCTGCATTAGTAAGAACAAATTTTTCTTGATTTAGATTTTCAAATAAATCTTGATGTGTATTGGCGTAACCCTGCCAAGATACAGCGGCCATTGTAATAGCTGCAGCGAACGAAGCGCGTGAACTACCTAATGCCGAAAATGCTAATTTCTTTTTCATTGTGTTAGCTCCTACGCTATACGGATTGAAATGCGAACAGCAGAACCGCCGCCTGAATTATCAACTGCTTCTGTTGCATAACCAATTGCATTTGCAGCTAGACCAACTTTCCATGTGCCATCACCGGCAGATGTAACAGGTGCACCATCAGCAATAGCTGCAGCACCAGCGGCAAGAATTGCATTAACTTCTTGACCTGAATGATAAGCGCCATAACTAACAGTTTCACCGTCAGCATATACTTGATCAATATCACCAGCATTAGCCAAATTGGTTTGTGCAACTAATTTTGGCGATAACGCATTGGCAGTTGTGTTTAAAACTACTTCGCCTAACAATTCAACAACAAGCATACCAGGAGTGATACCGGCAACACCGGCTAAACGTTCTGATTTGATTGGCTGACCTGTTGAAGCAGTGACTAATGAAATTACTTGAGCTACTTGAGCCATGTTATTCCCCTTTATGTAAAGTCAAAGTTAACTTCAGCGCTTTCTGCTGAATTGGTTTTAATATGACTAAGAGTACCTTCAGGAATTCTTTTAGCCGGCTTTTGCTCGTTATTAACTAAACCAAGAATAACATTAAGTTCATCTTCGTTTTTGTTAACAAGCATTTCAGCAGTGTAATCACTATTTTCAGTAATTTCACCTTTGATTTTATCAACGCGTACATCTTCAGCTTCAAGATAAACATCAAACTTATCTTTGTTGACTAAAAATGCCTCATAGCTTTTAAAATCAAAGCCACTGTTAGTTAATACTAACTTCGCACCATCTTCATCAGTATTAGATATAAGCGTAACAAGAGCGTTATCATCCATGGCCAATAACTCGGCTTGGTTTGCTATCGTAAACTTATTTGCACTATTACCGATAATGGCTAGGACTATTGCGTTCTTATCCATTGCTTTTACCTCATTTGTATTGTTAAGAGTTTGCTTCTTTATAAACTCGCGTTTTTCTTCTACTTCAACGCGATCTTCAACTAAAACTAATTCATCGTTTTGATCGATTGCATAGGTTTGTTTGAATAGTTTTTGACCTTCGTTTCTAGCTTCAACACTAAAAACAAAAGTTTTACTGTCTGGAAATATATCACGAACCCATGAAAATACACCTTCTTGACGGGTACGAATTAATTCATTAAGCCCTTCATGTAATTCAGATGTTGATAATTCATTTAATTCAAGACTATTTACTTCTATTGATTCATCGTTTTCATTAAGTACTAATTCAGTGCCGGCATGTTTACCAGCTGCTTCTTCATTAAGCAGAATAGCAACATGGTCAAAACCAAAACCGCCAACCTCTTGATTGTAAGCTTTACCAAAATCATCTTCACCTGATTTGTTATCAATGCGATCGATGGTTAGGCCGGTAGATACGCCAATTCTTTCACCGTTTTCAATGCGTCTAATAGTCTCTTTACCATCTTCACTATTATTAGCAATCTCTTCATCAAGCATAAAATCAACAAAGACACGTTTGCCTTTCTTGCGAGGATTACGCAAAAAGCCGCCTATGTTATGTTTATTGTTTGCCACTGGATGAAAGGCAGGAACTTTAATACCGTTAACGCTTGGATGACCATTAGGAGCCGGCAACATGTTTAATTGCATAAAACTGTTTTTGACTTCTTTGTCTGGATAGAATTTATTGTTCATGGTTATATCACCACGAATAGGCATCATAGTTGTCACTAAATGAGAACGGCCATCAATTGTTTCTCTTGTGAATTTACCTGATGTTTTTGAGTTAATTAAAATCTTTGTTTTCATTTTTTGTTACCAATTAATTGAAGGCAAATATAAATAACTAATTATTTTCACACTTTATTACTTTCTTGGGCTAAAAGCAATTTACGTTCCTTTGTAAACTTCGCTTCTACTCTTGCCGGTGTTCTATTTTTAATAACAGGAACTAAACCGCATCGACAATTCCAAGGGCTAATAGTTAGATTTTTATTCGCTTGCTTTTGTGTAAATATTTTACCATGCCAACTTGCATGTAAATGTCTAACCTTTGAATCATCCATTGTTATCCATCGAACATTAACGCTATCTTTAAATGCAGCACCAATAACAGCAGTTTGAACAATAACACCACGTTGTGAAGCTTGCGCTGTTTCAGTCGTTGAAATCACCTTAGCCCTTGATTTACTTACAGAAATTCGCTCTTTAATCAATGCGTTTATTTCTGGTATAGTCAAAACGCCTATATTATTAAACAATATTGTTCTTGCTTCACTGTTTAATGCTGCTATCCATTTCTGCAGTGCTTCTCTTGACCTGTTCAATAAAAATGCCGATTCGTTTCTATGATCATCAATGGCATTTAGATTAAAACCGTCTTGAGTAATAAGAGATCTAGCAACTTCAGTTTCAGGTATCATTGAATTGAATTGTTTATTGGTTCTTTTAACTGCTCTTGAATATGCTGATAATTGGAATTTATTTTGCCATGCACCATTGCCGCTTAATAATAATGATGTTGATAATATTAAAAACTGATTCATATACTGATCAATTTCTTGTTGTTCGGATTGTGTGACGTTAGAGACAACGCTTTTTAATGGAATGTTTTTTATTGCAGCGCTAAAATTTCTCCAACGCTCGTTTATTTCTTTGCGCCATCTAGCTTCTATACCTTTGGCTTTATTTGGGTTATTGGTTATTGCCATTATTCACTGATAGTTTATGTTTCTTGCTTACCACTATAACACCTTTTTAATTTATATAAAAAACCCCTTCCTTGGGGTTGATGATTTATCATTTATAAAATCATTGACTGACTACGAAACTCTAAATATTTCTAATCTTGCCCTTCTTATTTTTGCAGTTCCTCCTTCAGATGTTGACCTAAAACTTAGCACTAGTTCATGCGTGTCATTATCTAGTGCTTGAACTGCGAACGAGGACTTTATTATATACTCATCCTCAAATTTTGGAGCAAAGCTTGATTGTCCATATTCCACGCCATCAAGTGTGGTTTGTGTAATTACGGGTTTATCTCCACTATCATTAGTTACTTCATAAGTAGCAGCGCCCCTGTAATTGCCGGCAGGTAGCACTGGTGTTGTTAGAGTTAATTTAGTTTGGAATGTGGTGCTAGTGGTGGTGCTTTCAGTTTCATCAGCCTCAAATTGATACTGAGTACCAAAGATGCTTATAATTTCTATCTCGTCTGCGGTAGGCTCTAGTGATATACCATCACCGGCCACAAGGGATTTTAGCGGAAGGTTATTAACATCTTTACCTATCGCAATGCCCTCGCCTGAGCCTGAGTTTGAATAGTTTAATACTAGACTTTGATTGGCAAATAACCTAAAGCTAGACTTAACCCAGTGACGAGTCGGCATGGTTGAAGATCGCCTAACCTGTAAGACTGCCCTGTCTGCGTCCTGATTGCCTTTAGCTATTGATTGCCTTGTGTATATCTGCTGACCAGTAACACCAAACAAAGGAGTTGTAAAAAACCACTGAAAAGTTCCACCAGGTGAAAAGGTTAAATCTGTTCTTGTTTGTTGGTATATCAATCGACCTGTATCATCGGTACCTTCAAATATTTCATAAAATAAGAAGTCACTAGGGTCAATGGTTTCCTCGAACGTGTACTCAATACCAATTACCGCAACATCAAAAGGCACTATGTTTGAACCTTCATAACCTACAGCGCCGCTAGTATCTTCAGGCCCATTTGCCTCAATAGTTTGTAAATCATCACCCATAACCGCAGTAGCTAAAGGAACCAATCCAGTAACATCTTGATTAGCTAGTATTGATTGATCTTTAAGTCCTGTTTTTGGGTAGTAATAATCTATATTAGTTCTTAAATCGGTAACTACTAACTCATTCGCCGACGAAGATATTCTGTAACCATCACCTAAAAGTATACTAGACAGTATGGTCATTATAGATCTGTCAGCTTCTAGCATGTTTGTTTCTGGATTAAATACAAAATGTAATAGTGTAGCCACCTGTTCAGGGGTTAATGATTTTGGATATGCTGGGCCTAAAGTCATAATAAACCCCTTATGTTAGATTTTGACGAATGGTAACTTTATAAGAAACAGCACCGACAATTGTATCTGGCACTATTTTTATCTCTAAAGCATTTGAAGCGAATGAGGCTGTGACGGGAACACCATCAGCTGAAGCATCACCGCCGGTTAATGTTGCATTGATAACACCATCAGTGATAGCTTGAAAACCACCATCTTCAGATGTTTTTACATAGATACTATAGGTGCCGCTTGAAGGGACTACCGGCGCAAGAACGCCATCGAGTGAAACAATATCGATAAAATTGTGGACTAGGCCCACATCTATTCTATCAGGCAAAATAATATCTACTGTTGTAAATAAAGCAGTTTGCCCAACCGCTTGTGTTTTATCCGTGTAATTTATTGACATTTTCAAAACCTTTTATTTTTGGTCTTGAACACTTCCTATATCAAATTATTCTTCAGGAATATCATCTTTATCATCTAATGGATTACCATCATCATCTTTTAAAGATTCATCATCTTCTTCATCATCAAAGGAAATATTTTCAACCTCTATTTTAAGACCTATTTCTTCAAAAACACTTTCAACAGCTAGTTCATCAGCTGCTGCAGTGGATAGGCCATCGATGACTGTCTTAAAGGCAGTCGCTTTATTTACCATTATTGTGGATTCTTCGAGTTGAGTTAGTGCTTTTTGTGGTGAATATTCCACTTCACTATCTTCAGGTAAATCTAAAATCCCTGCATCAGCTAGTATGCTCAATGCCCTAAGAAGCCAGTTTTGGCATTCTTGTTCTTGCCGATCTAGAATTAAAGCGTTCCAAGCTGCTTTATCTTCTGTGCCTGCTAATTGCCCGGTGCCTTTACCCAATAAAATCCTAATGGGAATACCTGTAACACCAGAAACTTCTTCTACTGCAATATCGAATGCATCCCTTGGAGATGCTAGACCAGGTTGCAACATGTTTGCTTTCATTTTATTTAAACGAAGAACATCTTCATAACCATTTTGAAAGTTTTCAACGTTTTCTTTTAATCCTTTTAATGCTTCAGTACCATTATCAATGGTTGCATCTTTATCAACTTCTAATGCTAATTTTTGTCTAGCATTTCTATAATACGCTTCACCTGAACCGCCTCTAACTTTATCTTTATCAATCAAGCAATTCCAAGGTTGTTGCAGTGAACTTCTACCTTCAACTGATGAATCAAGCGCACCTTCTGCCATGTGAACAACTCTTGACCAATGGACAACGTGAGAAGTAAATATTGCTTCTTTGTTTTTGTCTTGATTAATGTTTGTTGTTTGTAGTTGATAAAGCTCAGGTAAGCCA
Source organism: Colwellia sp. (assembly GCA_022969215.1). Classification (GTDB taxonomy): domain Bacteria; phylum Pseudomonadota; class Gammaproteobacteria; order Enterobacterales; family Alteromonadaceae; genus Colwellia. Next base: position 37,689 of record JALJPA010000016.1, read on the forward strand.
AAACGAACAGAAGCCGCATCAGTATCCCATTTTGTGATCTCTATACCATCGTAATTGTAAGGATTGAAATACAATGATTTAAAATCATCTTTTCTTGCGCTGCCAAGTGGCAAATGTAAATCAGTACCATCTGGAATACCAATAAGTAAAACTGAAAAATTACCTATACGGTTTAAAATATCGGCGCGTTCTAATGCTTTAAACATGCCTCTATTTTTTAGAATGCGCAACTCTTTTTCTAGAATTACATCATCACCAACTTTAATTTCTGGCAAATCACGCCAACAAGCCTTGGCCACTTTTTCAACAACAGTGCCGGCAATGCCACCACGTTTAAACATGTTGTAATAATCGCTAAAGAATAAATCAGTCCCATAACCAAACAATATATTATAATCGCGTTTGCCATCAGGTGAAACGCCATAAGTACCACCACCAAAACCGCGGCGTATAGTTGATGTGATTTGATTTAACAGCATACCAAAATAACCATCAGCTTTTTTCATATCGGCTGTGTATTCAAAAGTATTAGTTTCTGGTTTTTTCTTAAAAAAATTAAACATATGTTACCAACTGAATGTTCCGGCTTTTGGAATTTCTATTTTAGTACAATAACACATAATTAAAGCATCAGCATGATCAGGTGATGAAATTTGCCTTGCCTTCATTTCCTTCTTGCTTTCAACCTTAACCATGCCGTTATGATAAAGCATCAAAGGCGAACATAATTCAGTAATTAATGTTTCTAAATGGTTTAGGTCACTGCATAAACTAATTAGCTCATGTTCAGGGTATTCTTTGCCTTGGGTGATGGCTAAAAACGTTTTTCTGAAACGCTCCCTAACTTCCCACCATGCCTGCGCCCTTGCGTTAAGAAAGAAGTTT
>JALJPA010000160.1 GCA_022969215.1 Colwellia sp.
TCATTACACTCCGGTAAACTACTTGCCGGAATGATCAGTAAAGTATCACTGAGCTGATAATGATTTTTACTCAAGGCCTGGTTATCAAGCACTAATGATACTAGCGTCAACTGCTCACCGTTTAACTGTAAGCTTTGCTGGCTATCACCCTGTCGCACTATGGTCAGCTCGCTAACAACCTGGCTACAGCTATCATCCAAGCTAATAGTTAAGTTTACTGTCTTAATCGTAAAGTCAGCTGGACGGTAGTCCGCTAAAAATCTTGGTGCTGTGTCTGCTAAAGTAGATGACATAGTAGAGCCTTACTTTGGGAATGAAAATGGCAATTAAGCCGTCTCTTTTTGACTAACGGTTTCGCTTACTTTTGTCGATAGCGTTTTAATATTAAAACCAATAAAGCCATAGACAACCGCTAAAATAGGGTTAATCCAGTTAAAGAAACAGTAATAAATATAGTCTAATGGATTCACTAAAAGCACACCTGACATGTAAACTGCACAGGTATTCCATGGAATAAGCGGTGAAGTAATGGTACCTGAATCTTCTAGGGTACGACTCAATACAAGTGGATCTAATCCTCTGCGCTTGTATTCTTCTTTATACATACGACCTGGCATTACTATAGCCATGTATTGATCAGCGGTTAATAAGTTAGTACCGATACAAGTTGCTACTGTACTCGCTATCAGGCTACCTGTTGTTTTAGCTGACGCTAAAATTACGTCAACAAACTTTTTCAACATACCTAAGTGCTCTAAAACGGCACCAAAACTAAGTGCACACATAATTAACCAAACAGTATTTAACATGCTCGACATGCCGCCACCGCTAAGTAAATCATTCAATTCGCTGTTTCCTGTTTCAATACTAACACCATCAAAAAATGCCGTCCAAACCACCATTATATTGGCGGTTATGACATTAGTTTCACCATTGGCCAAGCGTAAAATGAGATCTTGTTGAAAGAGTACCGCCCATAAACCACCAACCAAAGCACCAATAGCAACGGCGGGAAATGCCGGAACTTTTTTAATGGCTAAAACAAGTAACACCAATAATGGCACTAAGTTAAATAAAGATAAGTTGAACTGCTCTGCCAGTTGGCTACTTAATAAATCAATTGATTCGCTGTTAGTACTCGTTGTCTCGGTAAAACCTAAAATGAGAAACAATATTAATGCTGTAGAGATAGACGGCATAGTAGTCCAAAACATATATCGGATATGAGCAAATAACTCACTACCAGCAATAGCAGGTGCTAAGTTGGTCGTCTCTGATAAAGGCGATACTTTGTCACCAAAATAGGCACCTGAAATGACAGCACCCGCAGTGATAGCAGGAGATAAACCTAAACCTTGCGCTATACCAATTAATGCTACACCGATTGTTGCTGCTGTTGTCCATGAACTACCTATACTCATGGCAACAACCGCACACATGACACATGCCGCCGCATAAAACCAAGCGGGATCCAGAATCATCAAACCATAATAAATCATGGTAGGTACTGTGCCTGATAATAACCAAGTACCAATAAGTGAGCCAACTGCGAATAAAATTAACACTGCACCCAGTGATAAGGAAATACCCTTAACGATAGCTTGTTCAAGATCATGCCAAGCATGGCCATTTTTTATGCCAATAACAACGGCAACACCCATAGCTACAAGCAAAGCAATTTGATTTGGACCATACGATGAATTATCACCAAAGTAACTTACCGCTAAGGTGAGTAAGGTAACCAAGGTAATAACGGGAATAAAAGCATCTAACATGCTTGCTTGTTTAATTTGCTTTAACTCTGACATTAAATATAAACCTTCTCTTATTATAGTTATATGTAGGCAATTGAATAAATTGGCTTAGTCGTAATGAATAACAAAGCCGCCTCTATGGGCGGCTTTAGTTTAATTTTGTAGATTATTTTTTAGCTATTTTTCCTAGGGAAATAAAGTCGAAGGTGATACGTGCCGCTTCATCTAAAAACGGGTCTAGATCATCTAGTTCATCAGATAAATCATCTAAGTCGGTGATTTTTTCTTTACCTAATAAGGCTAGTTGTTCATTAACACGGACAAGACGTTTACTTTTACGTTTTTCACGTTCAGCTTTGCGGGTAGCAAGGTTTAATGAAATGGTTTTATCGTCTTTTTCTTCTTGGTAGATACTAATATCTTCAAGTAGATAATTAAACTCCGGATTATCTTTAATACGCTGCTGATACAATGAAGTTAAATAGTCGATATCGGTATTTAATTCATTCAACGGCGTATATTTTGCTTTCTGAATTTGATCCCAAGGCAAAGCATTTTCTTCTTTACTCTCACCCCAGTCTTCTGGATTAATTGCCGTAGGAAACGCTATATCAGGTAAAACACCACGATGCTGTGTACTACCGCCATTAATGCGATAGAATTTTGCAATGGTATATTGAATACTGCCTAATGGTTTTTCGTATAAGTCATAAACACGACCTAAACCACGGTGCTGCTGAACTGTACCTTTACCGAAGGTATGCTCACCAATAATAACACCACGACCATAATCTTGAATGGCCGCAGAGAATATTTCTGAAGCAGATGCGCTGTAGCGGTCAACCATAACAGTTAACGGTCCATCAAAATAACTCACGCCATCTCTATCACTTTGTACTTGAATACGGTTGGCACCATCTCTAATTTGAACAACGGGACCTTTATCAATAAATAAACCCGTTAATAAAGTCGCTTCAGGTAATGATCCGCCGCCATTGCCACGCAAGTCAACGATAATTCCCTCAACACCTTTCTCTTTCAATATGGCTATTTCTTTTTTAACATCTTTAGACAAGTTGTTATAAAAGCTTGGAATGGTAATAACGCCCAATTTTTTACTGTCAGCATCTTTAGGGTTTTCTAAATAAACTTCAGACTTTGCCGCTCTATCTTCGAGCTTAATGATATCGCGAACAATAGAAACAACCTTGATATTTGCTTCGTCATCGCTGTCGCCTGATAATATTTGTAAGCGAACGGTTGTGCCCTTTGAGCCTTTTATTAACTCGACCACATCATCCAAACGCCAACCAATGACATCTTCAAAGTCTTTTTTACCTTGAGCAACGCCAACAATTTTATCTTTTGCTTTTAGCTGCTTTGATTTATCTGCGGGGCCGCCGGTAACAATACGGTGGATAACGGTATAATCTTCAATTGATCGAAGCTCGGCACCTATGCCCTCAAGCGATAAATTCATATCAACTTGAAAACGTTCAGCATTGCGAGGTGATAAATAAGAAGTATGGGGTTCAACAACACGAGCAAAACTATTCATCACCAGCTGAAAAGCGTCTTCACTTTCACTCTGCTTTAAACGTTTTATCGCGTAGTTATAGCGCTTAGTTAGTACTTCTTTAATTTTGGGCCACTTTTTCTTGGTTAATGTCAGATTCAATACATCTGACTTCACCTTTAAACGCCACAATTCATCCAGGTCTGCTTCACTTGCTGGCCATGGCGCATTTTCACGGTCAAAAGAATAAACGTCCTCTGTGGTGAAATCGAAAGGGTTTTTATCTCCTTTAACAGCCAATAAACTAAGTGCATATTCGTAACGTTCTAGACGTCTTTGCATATTTAAATTATAAATATCATAAGCTATGTCTAATTTGCCACGCGTTAGTACTGAGTCAAACTCTAAACGGTTTTTTTGAAAGCCATCAATATCCGTTGCTAAGAAAACATTACGCGCATAATCGAGCTGTTTAATATAGCGGTCGAATACTTCACCTGACAAGGCATCGTCAATGATAACTTTCTTATAATGTGCACGGGTAAATCGTGCCGTAATGCGCTTGCTTGCTGTAGCATGCTGAGATTCAGGCATGAGTACAGGGAGTTCTTCTGGTGTATGCGGCTTTTCAAACGCTATTGCGCTAACTGACAAACCTAACGATAAAGATACGGCGAGTGCGATACGACAAAATTTTTGCATGCATTAACTTCCTATTCAATTTCTATGTGACTTGGCAATGTTGCTAAGCCTGCCGCCACATTAACAGTGACGACTTTTGTACTTTTTATGAGTAGATATTTTTTAGTTGCGTCTTAATAACCATACCAGAGTCAAGTTGCACACTAATATCTTTACCAGATATTTCAGTGATGGTGGCTTTCATTGGTGTATTACCTAATTGCACTCTAACGTCACTACCTACTTTGATTGTAGCTGATTCAACAGGTTTAAGTGGTGCAGCTTCTTTTTTAGCAACCGGTTTACTTGAAGACTTAACCGATTTAAATTTAGCTGAATCACGCTTTTTATCAGCGGGTTTATTACTACCTGCTGAAGAGCCTTGCTTACCTTTATAAGGTTTTTTTCCATCGCTGTCTGCCGCTTTTTTGTTACCAAACTTTTCTTGGCTTTCTTTAAGCGTTTTGCTGGCGTAAGCTGCTTGCTCTTCATCAATTGCGGCAACTTCATTACCATCAACATCAACACGAGAAGTGCCAACCTTGATGATTTTAAGGTAGCGCCAACTACTGGTGTAATGTCTAAGTGCTTGACGTAAACGTGTTTTACTAACAGTTTCATCATCGTTAAGCTTTTCTGCTAGGTCTTGGAATATACCAATTTTAAGCGGCTTAACCGGACCTTTAATCGAAAAACACGCTGGGAATTTTTCAGCTAAATAAGCAATAATATCTTTTGTACTTGTACGTTTAATTTCAGTTTCCATAACTACACTTTTTTTTTACAATTTAATTAATTTAAGCTGACTTACTTTAAATAAGAATCACTCTCGTAAGAGCACTCTAGCAAGAAAGTAGCGCCAATGGTTATCTTTCTCTATTCTTCAGATTGGAGATGTTGCTCAGGATTCTCAAGCACATTTTTACACCAATCATATATATCGTCTGTTTCTATATCAGCTATCATTTCTTGGCCTATCCAGGCATCCCAAATAAGGTCCAATAGCTGCTCTAAAACTTCCGTTTCTATATCTTCATCCGCTAAGTCGTACATTGTATGATAAAACTCATTCATACGCTCAGCAACTTCTTCTTCTTGACCATCCCAGTCCCCAACAACTTCTTGGCTAACTAGATAATCATGAATGACCACAAATTCTTTCATTCAAACTTCACTTTTCTGTTTTTAACTTTCGGTATGACTTTCAATATTACTTTCCATGTTCTCTTTGAATGTAAAAAAACTTACGCTTTAATATCATTCTGAGCCGCTATATTTTGCTCAAATACTTTAACAATCGAGCGAATGCCTTGTTCATCTTGCTCATCAAAGCGGCCAAACGCTGTGCTATCAATATCTAAAATAGCAACCACTTTACCGGCAACTTTTACCGGAACAACCAGTTCGGCATTACTACTGGCATCACAGGCAATATGGCCATCAAATTGATGAACATCAGCAATACGCTGTACGTCTCCTGTTGAAACACATGTGCCACAAACGCCTTTCCCTACTGGAATGCGAATGCAAGCGACCTTACCTTGAAAAGGACCAAGGACTAACTCATCATCGATAAGACGATAAAAGCCTACCCAATTGACGTCCGCTAAACACTCAAAAAGTAAGGCGCTAATATTTGCCATATTAGCAATAATATCAGATTCATTGGTTATTAGCGCTTTAGTTTGCCCTAATAGCTCATGATAAAGTTCAGCTTGGTTACTCATTAAAAGGTACCGTTGAAGAAAGCTATATTAAAAAGCGCTAACATACCTAAAAACACGCAGTAATTAAAGCTTTTATCGAACAATTAGCCAACTATTGCCAGTTAATCGTTCATTTTTCAATCTTTAAGGCTAAATTTCACCAAAACACGGGCCGTAATGGTTTGGCTACCGATTAATGAAGTATGACCTCGAGGGCTTGCATCACTCATCATTGCTTCAGCATACATAGGTTGATAATGATTACTTGAAACTTCTTTCAATATTAGCAATTTACCTAAACTGCGCCCTGCTTGTTTGGCCATTCGCTGTGCTTTTTGCTGGGCGTGACTAATAGCGTCTAATAAAGCTTGCTGATAATACTCGTCTCTTTTTGTTATATTCATCGATAGCGATGAAATATGACTGACATTTATTTTAATAACTTGCGCTAAAAAGCTGTCGTAATCGGCTACATGGTCGAAGTTCACTGTAATTTGACGACTTAATTCAAATAATGGCTGTTTATGGGTATTCACACTATTGGCTTGTTGATTAATACTCTGACCATCGATATAAACACTGCCTTGTCTCGCTTTGTGTAATTCAACGCCTTGCACTTGAATTGATGGCCTTTCCGCCACAATACGTAAATTAACCCGTGCAGAAGAGATATTACTCTCTTTTATCGCTAGGGTTTTAGCGGCATTAACCACCGAGTTACTTTTTTTATCTACTAACGCTTTTAATTTACTTGGCACTCGACCACGTTCGGTAATAGTTAAGGTTAGTGAAAATTGATCAGGGATAACCACGACACTGCCTTGGCCCGTCACCTCAATGCCAACTTCTTCTACAGCAAAAGCTTGGCTTGGCAACAACAAGCACATTAATAAGGTAAAATAAGACGGCAGCCCTGTTCGTGTTTGTAAATGATTTATCGATAAATCATTCATTGGTAAACCAATAAAAGATAATAAATTCATCTTAGCTCCTTAGATTAAGCGGTAAGAAATAGATTATTAAGCAAGGAACAACCTTACTCTAATGATTTGCTTTTTTGATAAACTCAAGAAAGCTGGATTTTTCATCATGGCTGGCTTTTTGCCACCAGTATTTAAGCATGGGCACAGCATCAAGATTTTCAATAACTTTATTATTGAAATTTTGCTCGTTTCTAGTGACCTTAATTACTGTGCTATTGCTTTGCGTGGTAGCCACTGGCACTGACAAAGTAGTAATGACCTTGGTTACCTGCTTGGCTAATTTATAATCACTTAAGGTTTCTAACACCAAAAACATTTCTTGTTTTTGTTCATCAACCAAGATGACTTCCGGTGCATTAACAAAGCGCTCAGCTGCGGCTAAGTCACGAATATTACTGGTCGATAAGAAAAGTGCCTGCTGATTATCAAGGGTAAATTTAACAACAAAATAATCGGATGTGATTAACCTTTCTTCGGCAAAATCTAAGTCCTCAAAAACATCTTTGTATTTAATAACTAAAGTATGCTGACCTTGCGCTAAGTTAAAGGTTTGCTTTTTTGACAAGAAACCGTGCTCAACGGCTTTATCATCAACATCACGTAATATCAGATTATCAGCAAGGGTTAGCTTAGTAGCACTCGTTTTAAAGGTAATAAAACTGCATAACAATACGCTGGCAATAAGGTAAGTTATCAGTTTTTCGTTCAAAAAAGGCATACGAGTGGTAATATGAGACAAGCTTGGCTCTCTTATGGCGATAATAGGTTATGACTCTTTATAAACTGCCTAACGCATAATTAAAAGTAAAAAGATGTGATTAAGTTAGACATTTACTCAATGCCGTGGTTATTATCTAATTAAGTTAAAATGTAACGAGCAAACATGGATGGCGAGAAACTCGACATTAGCAAACCTATTTATTAGCACCAAAAGAAATATCAGTTACTTGATTAGTCATATAGTTAAGCCTGACGATATTGATGATATTGTGCAAGAAACCTTTGTTAAAACTTATGAAGCCGATTTAAAACAAGAAATTAAATATGTGCGCAGCTATATGCTGAAAACCGCAAAAAACCTTGCCTTAAATCATGTGACTAAGTGGGATAATAAATATAAAGACTCTCTAGAGGATTTTTCTGAGCCACCTGTCCAATTAACTAGCACTAAGGTTGAAGACGATTATGAAAGCAAAGAGCAATTCTTGTTTTTTTGTCGAGCAACCGATCAATTATCGGCTTCAGTACGAAAATGCTTTATACTGAAAAAAGTTTATGGTTTAAGCCAAAAAGAAATTGCTAGCTACTTAAATTTAAGTGAAAGCACAGTAGAAAAGCATATAGCACAGGGCCTATTAAAAACTGTACGGTATATTGAACGAATGAACCAAACTCATGGTCCAAGTGCTAAATATACAAAAACAGAGCATCAAGCACAAAGCTCTTAAGTAAAAGCGTCGTTAAGTAAATTGAGATAAATGAATGGGTAATGTTAGCCAACTATTTAGTAAAGTGAGTAAACACCAAGAAGATGATAGTAATATCCAGGAACTCGCTTGTCTTTGGATAAGTCGTATGGACCGAGGATTAACTGCTTTAGAACAAAAACAACTTCTTACTTGGTGTAATCAAGATACTAAGCACCACACGTCTCTGCTTGAGATGGCTTCTTATTGGGATGATTTAAGTGTCTTAAATGAATTAAGCGCCTTGTTTCCTTTAGCCCAGGCCAAGCAACAAAGTAAACGTAATAAATTTATGACTATTGCCCTAGCGGCCAGTATTGCTGTTGTCTCTGTTATAAGCATCAATACTCTTGTTAATGAATCTTTCTTACCTTACTTGCCGTCATTGCACGAACAACAACTCAGCCAAACTCAGACCTTAAAAACTCAAGTAGGCCAACAATCGAGTTTTACATTAAAAGATGGCTCACAAATTCAATTAAATACCAATAGCCACATCGAAGTAAAATACAGCGCCAAACAACGACTACTCACTTTAGTACAAGGAGAAGCCCGTTTTGATGTTGCTAAAGATATCAATCGCCCATTCACCGTAATCGCAGGCAAAAAATCGTTTACCGCACTGGGAACAATTTTTAATGTACAAAAGAAAGAAAACCAAGCGATGGAGTTAGTGGTTACTGAAGGAAAAGTACTGATCAGCAAAGCAAGCGCTTCAATTAACGATATTAAAGAAACCTTAATACAAGCTAGCATTAACGATGTACCTGGCACTTTAGCCGCAACATTAGTTGTGTCCGGTGAAAAAGCGGTTATAGCTGATAACTCCCAGCCAACGGGCACTACCCCGGTAGAGAAAGTATCTCTTGATCAGATTCACCGTGATCTGGCGTGGCAACAAGGGATGTTGATTTTTGAAGGCGAACCTTTATCCATTGCCTTAGCAGAAATTAGTCGCTATACCACCAGTGATTTTGAGATTGTTGATAGTGAACTAGCTGATATAAATGTCGCGGGTTATTTTAAAGCCGGTGATATTGACGGTTTACTGATGTCGTTACAGAGTAACTTTGGTATTAATTTCAGTAAAACAGCTGATGGCACAATTCTACTTACTGCTGCTCACTAGCCCTTCGAAGTAAATTTTTAGTCTAATTTCTTTTAGCTTTATTTCCCTTTATTTATCCGACAAATAGCCACTATATATTGCTGGCTATTTCGCCATACATAGAACAATATAAAACTCAGATTAAAAATAATAAAATAAAATAGAGGATTTCCCCTGCTTAGCTGTTTATTAGTATTGCGCAGTTGGCGAAAGCAATTTCGTCAGAATCAAGTCCCAGTTAGATATGTATTGATGCTGAAGTACACCCTAGTGGTGATGCTATTCACAACAAGCCATGTTCATGCTGAAGACTTTATTCGCTTTGATATTAATAAACAACGAGCTGATAAAGCCTTAATTGCATTTGCCCAAAAGGCCAACCAAACGATTATATTTTCTTTTGATTTGGCTAAGCAACACCAAGCAAATGTTTTAAAAGGTTATTACCCGGTTAATTCGGGCCTAAAAAAATTATTAAATGGCTCTGGTCTCATCGCTGTTGTTAATACCTCTGGTCAACTGAGCATTCAAGTTGATTCACATAATAAGAGAGATACAACAATGAAACATAACAAACTATATGCCGCGCTAGTACCAGTTTTACTCGGAGCAGCCAGTCAAACCGCCTTTGCTCAAGAAGCAGCAACAGTGCAAGAGGAAGAAGTAGAAAAAATTGCCATTATTGGTAGCCGAGTAGCAGGTCGCTCTGCCGATGACTTACCAGTACCCGTTGATATTTTAACTGCAGAAGCCTTAGCGAATACCGGCCAAACAGAAGTCGGTCGTATGTTACAAGCTATTGCGCCATCATTTAACTTCTCTAGCTCATCGATTAGTGATGGCACTGATGCCTTACGCCCTGCAACATTACGAGGCTTAGGACCGGATCAAACTTTAGTACTCATTAATGGTCGTCGCCGTCATCAAGCCAGCTTAATTCATATCAATACTTCTGTTGGTCGTGGCACGGCGGGTACAGATATGAACGCCATCCCTGCTGCATCAATCAAACGCATTGAAGTATTACGTGATGGCGCAGCCGCCCAATATGGCTCTGACGCTATTGCTGGTGTTATTAATATCGTGCTTAATGATGCTGATGAAGGCGGTAAAGTAGCCGTTTCATATGGTGAATATTCAGAAGGTGATGGTGAAACTACTAACGTCGATATTTCTAAAGGTTTTACCTTAGGAGACAATGGTTATTTAAATACCACACTAAACTTTAGAGACCGTGGTTTTACCAATCGCGCTGGTTTACATGGCTCATGTCAATTTTCAGGTTGTTCTGAACAAGCTAATGGTAACTTACTATTAAGTGACCCACGCGAGGCAACGGCGACCCGTTCAACCTTCAGAATTGGTGATGCCGATTCAAGCCAGTTTGGTGTTGTCATTAATACCGGTTATGAATTAGCTGATGGTGAATTATACGGGTTTCTGACTTACTCAAAACGCGATAATGAATCTGCCGCGTTTTTCCGTCATAATGCTAATGCTGGTGGTAATGCGCCGCTGCAAGATAATGATGCAACTATCCCTGCTGGTTTTTTACCTAAAATTAATACCGATATCAAAGATATGTCTTATAACTTTGGTTACCAAACCGAATTTTCTGACGGCTCAAGCTTAGATTTTTCTTATACCTACGGTAAAAACAACATTGATTATGTGACCAGCAATACTATTAACTCTTCTTATGCCAATTCATTACGCTATGAATCAAGTTTATCTGCAGATGAAATTCGCGCCTCTATTCCCCGTCAAGCGTCAGCTTACGGCCTAGAGTTATCACTGCAAACCTTGAACCTTGATTACACCCAAGACTTTGATTTATTTTCATTAGCTATGGGCGCAGAAATTAGAACCGATGAGTTTAAAGTAACCGCGGGTGATGAATATTCATATCGCGACTATGATACCAATGCAGACGGCAGTAGCAAATACCCCGATGATCGCTCTGCCGGTACACAAGGTTTTGGCGGCACTGCTCCTATGCAAGAAGTTGATGAATCACGTGATGTTATCTCATTTTATCTCGATGCTGAAACTGAAATTGTTGATGATGTAATTGTTAGCGGCGCGGTACGTTATGATGATTACCAAGGTTTTGGTGACAGTACTAACTTCAAGCTAGCGGCTAACTGGTCAATAACTGATTGGGTTGCCATTCGTGGTGCTATGAGTACCGGTTTCCGTGCCCCGTCAATGCAGCAACTATATACTG
>JALJPA010000161.1 GCA_022969215.1 Colwellia sp.
TCATGACTAACCAACGCGGGGACGTGGTATATGACCTCACAGTAATCAAAATTCGGCCGCACATGGAGTTTGTACATCTGATCAAGTGTTTTTAGTGGGAGGTATTTCGAGAAGTGTTTGATTAGAGAAATACTCTTACGAGCAACCTTGATTTTCTCAGTAATGTGGTTTACAAAGGTCAGTTTACTGTCAAGGATGAGACCTAAGTGAGTTTGTTCAGTAGCCTTGGATACTTCATTATTATTAAAAAAGAGAGGCGGGTGAATTGGACTTGATTCTTTTTGAGAGGAAATGACTTCATATGCCTGCTTGGTAGGGTCGGGATTGAATTCCATTTTCCATTGGTAAGCCCATTGTCGAATAGCTTCTAGGTCGTTGTTCAGTTCCTCAGAGGTCATTACGGCGTCATGTACAGTTGAATAAAGCATTGTGTCGTCCGCAAAAAATCTAACTTGAGATTTTATGTTCTTTTCTAAGTCATTAATGTAATCGAGAAACAATGTAAGATTTCATTTATCTAATAACGTCCTCACACCGGCTGCGTTATTAGCGACAACCAATTGTAATTGCCCCCAGAGCTCAATAGAGCTGCTATCAAAAATACTTGTAATGACCATCGGATATAGTTTTTTGGAATCAAGCAGTGATAATTTCCGCAGGCGGATAATTTTCTCCCTTCAGTAGAGATTGCCTAGCGCAATGAGGACTGATCGAAGTTAACTTGGGTTTTTCGTGTAATTATTACCTAAAAACACCACCACCAGAGTTTTTTAGGCATATGATTAACGCTCTAGTTTCATCTGTAAGCAGTGTTGCGGCCGAAAAAATATAGTTTGAACTAATAGAAAAATTATATTTCCTTACGGGAAGCTTCATTATCATAGAATAATTAACTGCATTAATGGCGGGAAATCAGTGATATTGTCTGTGCTTTGTCGTCATTCTAGAGATGAAGAGAGCATATCCCGCATAGTGATCCGGATAAGGCACTTATATAAGTACTTATTCGCACCTTCCTTAACATCATTGAATATATAAGATTAATAAAAATTAGGACTGTTATGAGTGCAATTGGTTGGGTAGATTATTCTTCAGCTGAACGAGAACGAGTGTCTCAAGTGTTGTCGATGTTAAAAGAAAAAGGCACGCTTGATGAACTTGGCATAGGACAAGTTCGCGACGCTTTCGCTGATGTGCTATTCCCAGGATTTTCTACCATCCAAACAAGGGCTAAGTACTTTGTTACATTAGGTTATATTTTTCAGGATTACCGTAATTTAAACGATAAATTGAGAGTAAAAACAGACTTACCTACCTTTATTAGTAAAAAAGAAGATGAGTTGGCCGCGGCTCTAGTGAAGAACCATGGCGATGATGTTCCGTATGGCATTATTGGGAAAGAAAGTTTAGATACGGGGGTCGCTAGAAAACCCTCTTCGGTGTATTGGAATGGATTAAGGCAGTTTGGCATTGTCAGAAAAAGACTGTCATTTAAAGAGTTTAGCAATCTATATCAGGGGGTAGTCAATCAGGGAAAGCACGAATATCATGAAGAAGATGATGATGACAAAAACTCTGCTGCTGGTTTGTTAACTAAACCATCTACTTATCAAAAAAACTGGTTAGAGCAGATTCGCATTGAGCTGACGGCGCAAGAAGCTATATTTATAAAAGATAAATTATGCATGTCTTCAGACGTAGCTGATAGCGTACCTGTCCAAATTATAAAGCATGACTTGTTAACACAGGTTGTTGACCTTGAGAATGAGCTCGTTGACCAAAGTTGGCGTATCCAATCGTTGTTTGAGTTTTTAAAAAAAAAGTCAGTCTCTTCAAAATGTAAAGCCACACTCGCTTGCGCTCTAGACTTTAGTTTAGCCATAGAAGGTGCGCACATTCGATATAACTGTTTAATTGCCCAACATGCGAATAATCATACATTGCTGTCAGAATGTGAACTCGATTTTGAACAGTGGTTACTTGAAGTAAAACAGGTACCAGAGTTATTTAATTCATCGACCCCTTCATTGTGGTTTAACAGTGCTTTTATCAACGGCAAACGAATTAAACCTAAAACTCAACTGTTTATTGAAAAGTGGGTAGGGTTAATGCGAGAAAATGCGGTTGTTACTGAGTTAGATGCGTGTGTAGAAAAACGTGCTAAGGCCAATAAAGGTGCGCGATGCATGTTAAACAAAGGTTTGTCTGAATCTCAACATTGGGTAGGCATGAGAAAATTAGAGTATAGGTGGCCAACTGCTGCGTTAATACTTGCGGATATTAAGGACGGATTAAATGTTAACGCCTGATAAGTGTCGCATAGATTATGGCGAGCAGTTAATTGCCCCTGAAGGCTTTGAATTAAGTCAGGCAATAGCGACTACCTACAGTTTAGATTTAAACACATTATTAACCGTACCTATTGCCATGTGTTTTGGGCAAACACTAGAAGGCCCGATCGAGCAACAACGTATTGCGTTATTAGATGCCTTGGGGCAATTGAAAAATAAACTTACGGTGTTTTATCAACAAGGCAATATTAAGGTACCCGATAAATATAATAGTTTGTATGCGTTGCTAGAGCCTAGTTTGGTGCCGGTTGTGCCTGATGCTGGCGAATTAAACTCTGTGTTTTCGTCATTTCATCCTAAGGTATGGTTACTTAGATTTACCGACAAAAATGATGTTAAACGGGTGAAATACCGCCTTATTGTGCTTTCGCGTAACCTTACATTTGATCGTAGTTGGGATTTAGCAACGGTACTTGATGGCGATGTACAAAAAACGAGAAAAACACATAACAAAGGGCTAATAAGTTTTTTTCATGAACTTGTTAGTGTGTCGAAAAAGCAAGGATACCGGCTCGCTATTGATAAAGAAGAGTTAATGCGAGTTCGTTGGCATATGCCTGCTGGCGTTAACGGTGTTGAGTTTTTATCTACGCTTTTATCAACTAATAACATACGTCAGAAACCTTTGTCATTGACGAGTAATAACATAAAGCGTTTGTTAGTTATGTCACCCTTTATACGTGGTGGTAAAAGTGTTGCCGCTTTAGATTGGTTAGCCAGTCATGTTCCCGATAAAAAGTGTTATTTGTTTAGCCGCGCTGAAGAGTTGAATATTGCAGGTGCAGAAGCACTTAAAGCTTGGCATTGTTTTGCATTAAATGAACAAGTGATTGACGGTGAAGAAATGGAGGAGATGGAACAATCATTATTTAGCGAGAATGATTTAAACCTTCATGCCAAGTTGTTTGTAATGGATGAGTTGAATGATAAGGCCAGTTGGCACTTAGGTTCAGCTAATGCGACTGAAGCTGCAATGGGGAGTGCGAAAGCAAATCCCAGAAATAGTGAATTTATGTTGAGAATGGCCGGCGATAAAAAAACACTCGGTGTTGGCGTTTTACTTGAACAACTTACCGATGAGTCTAAAAATGGCTTGTTTGTTAAGCATAATTTTTCACATGAACAAGTGATTGACGCTCACAATGATAACGGCGCATTACGTAAGCTGTTGTTTGAGCTTATTAATACCAATTGGTTGTTAGAAGTTGATTTAGCTGAAAATGATTCATATCAGCTATCAATGCATACGAATGAACTACCCGATATTAAAGGATTTGACGTTGCTGTTTCAACCTTGGCTTTTGAGTTATTCAAACCGATTACTGAAGAAATAATATGGCAAAAATTAAAACTGACTCAAGTCAGTGCGCTTGTCAGGTTTGATATTAAAAAAGACGGCGAGGTTATCGACCGTTTAGTTACTCAGTTACCCCTTAAATTCAATTGTGATGTAAATCGCAATAAAGCCATTGTGAATGACTTAGTGCGATCTCAATCTCAATTTATCCATTACTTATCGATGATGCTTGATATTCAACCTAGCAAAGTAGGTTTGTATGATCCTAACAATTCGGCTGATGGCAGTTCTGAAGAAAGTAATATGTTTCGAGAGGAAAGTATTATATTTGAAAAACTGATGAAAGCCGCAGCAAGCCATCCAGAATTATTGACGCGTATCGATACATTGCAACAGCAGTTAGATCCAAAAGTTATCCCTGATGACTTTAAATCATTATGGGGTGTTTTTAGCCAGTTTGTTTCTCATGATTAAGGTAATACCAAGTGTTTGATGATATTAAACAACAATTAGACGCAGCATTAAGTGGTTTGAAAGTATTTCAATTAGCGACGGTTGAACGCTTGGTTGAACAATTTGACGATCCTAATCATAGCCAACGAATGTTAGTGGCTGATGAAGTAGGTTTGGGCAAGACGGTCGTCGCTAAAGGTCTTATCGCACGGTTACTTGAAAAGCATTTACGTAAACCTACTGATGAGTTCAAACCCTTTAGAGTTACTTACATTTGTTCGAACCTAGCGTTGGCAAATGAGAACCGCCAAAAACTGGCTTTGTTTAGTGGCGAACAATCAAAGAAGTGGGTGAAGCAACCTAGTTTTGGTCGGTTGGTTGAATTGGCCGTAGAGAAAAAAGTACAGACTGAACAGCTAGAGGCTGTTATTGAGATATGTACATTAACGCCAACAACGTCATTTACGTTAACAGCAGGCTCCGGTAATTGTCATGAAAGAGCGATTATTGCAGTGCTGTTGTCAAAGTTTGCACCCTTGTCAAATTATTCCGACGCTATTACTGCTTTGCTTAAAACAGACCAAATCACGAGAGAGGGGCGTTGGGAAAATGAGGTTCAATACATAGAAGATGACTTTAATGTAAACGGTAATGTATTAACTGCGTTGAATGAGTTTATGACTCAGCCGTGCTTGTCTAATGAGTTAAAATCGAATTATACATCGTATTATCATGCTGCTCAGTCACTTGCCGTTGCTTGGGATATTGATGGAAAAGAACCTGAAGAGTTTAAGCACCACTACTTTTTGTTTAGAGTTGAAATACGAAAAATTATCGCTAGATGCTGTGCGGCTAGCCTTGAAGCTGATTTGTTCATATTAGATGAATTTCAGCGCTTTCAGTCTTTAATGGATATTAGCAGTGATTCAGAAGAGTCATTAATTGCTAAACAGGTTTTTCATTCTACCCACGATAGTGCAGGTGAAGCCAAAACGTCTAAAGTATTAATGTTATCGGCCACGCCTTTTAAGGCCGTGACGATGTTAAACGAGGAAGACGATGAGAATAGTCATCATCAGCAATTACAATATCTGCTTAAGTTTATCTCTAAAGAGGATATGAAATTTATAGCTAAATATGAATTCAGTAGAGATAGATTACATCGAGAAGTATTAAGTTTAGCTGACCCAGATAACAATCATTTGAGTATAAATGAGAATACTGCGCGAGACGTTGAACGTTTATTGAAAACGTACATCTGTAGGACTGAACGTGGACAAATTAATAGTGATTTTGAGCAGTTAATTGATTCGAAAGAAATCATCTGTAACGACACGTTGAATATTGAAGAAGTTAAAGCATACAGGGCTGTTGAGACGATAAGAGTAAGGTTAGCTGAATTAACGAAAGGACGATTTGGTGCGCAGTTAATTGATTTCACTAAGTCAGCGCCGTGGTGTATGTCATTTTTACATGGTTATGCTTTTAAAAAACAGTTCTTAAATTACATCGATGATAGTGAAATACGTAAGATGTTTGATCGTAGAAGAAAGACAGACCAGCAATTCGCTTGGTTATCTCGTGATGATTTAAAGCGTTATAAACTCAATGTAGAAACAGATACTCCTAATGCTAAAGTAAGAAAAATAACTCAAACTGTATTTGAAGGAGGCGCTCAAAACTTATTATGGACACCTCCAGCTAAAGCTTATTATCCATTCGAAGGTGTATTTAAAGGAAGTGAAGATTTCAGTAAAACATTATTATTCTCGTCTTGGGCTGTCGTTCCAAGAGCTTTAAGCAGTCTATGGTCGTATGAGTCTGAAAGACGAACTTTGCAGGGAAAAGGAAAGAAGCCACTTTATTATTCTAAGACTAAATCATCACCTTTATTGAGATTTGAAGGTAAAACAACACTCAATACATGGCATCTACTTTATCCGTGTCAAAGCTTGCTTGATTGTGATTTGAATGCGCCTTCATTTGACGAGTTGTTTGCTGCAACCAAAAAGCACATTCAACCAATGTTGCAAGATTTACAGCCTTACGTAAGCAACGATACCAGTAATAACGATTGGTATTTGTTAGCGCCGATTTTGTTGGATATTAAAAATGGTCGAGCAGAACATGTTAAACAATGGCTAGATATTATTGAAAACTCTGCGTCTGAATTAAATGATGGAGATGAAAGACAAAAGGCTCGAAAAGGCCGGCTGGCCCACATTAGTAGAATTAAAAGTTACATTGAACAAGGTGAATTGTTGAAGTTAGGCAAGATACCTACTGATTTAGCCGACGTATTATCATATTCAGCGATAGCTAATCCGGCGCTGTGCGCTCAACGCGCTATCAGCAACCTATGGGCTCAGGATAATGATGAAATAAGAATTTTGGACTATAGCTATCGCTTTGCTGATCTAACCGCGAAGCTGTTCAACCATGAATATGCTAAACCGATTGTTAATAGAAATATGCGAGTAGAACTAGACGTTGGTAATAACAAATCACCCGCTTGGTTTAAAGTATTAACATACTGCTCCCACGGTAACTTTCAGTCTATGCTAGACGAATTTTGCCATCTGTTGGCCACCTCTGGCCATAACCTCTGGCAAGCATACGAAAAATTATCATCTTCTATGGGGATCCGTAGTGCAGGTGAGCATGTTCACTTTCGGGAAGATGTACTTAAATCAACTAATGAACCCTCATATGTTCGTTGTCATTTCGCAGTATCAATGGGCACGCAATCGATAAATAACGATAATGGCTTACAACGAGTAGTTAATGTACGAGATGCCTTCAATTCCCCCTTTAGACCATTCGTGCTTAGCTCAACGTCAATTGGTCAAGAAGGGTTAGATTTTCACTGGTATTGTCGTCGAGTAGTACATTGGAATTTCCCAAGTAATCCAATAGATATTGAACAAAGAGAAGGCCGAGTTAATCGGTTTAAGTCTTATGTTATTCGTAAACGACTTGCGGAAGTAACCAATGTAGAAAAGAGCTATGGAAAAGATATTTGGGAAGATATTTTTAAACAAGCTATTGATGATTCAAATAGCCAAAGTGGGCTAGAGCCATTTTGGTTTTACTCTAAAGGCACTACAAAAATTGAACGTATTGTACCTATGTACCCGATGAGTAAAGAAGTTAGAAAATACCAAGAAATTTTGAAAATATTGGTTCTTTATAGATTGGCATTTGGGCAGCCACGGCAAGAAGAATTATTGGAAAATTTGCTTAAACGAAATATTAATACGCAAGAACAAGGGCTTATAAAACGAATGATGATAAACCTATCGCCATTGTCGTGTAATAAAATTACTGTACGAAAAGCTCTAAAAGAGTAGTGTGTTAAGTACTTTCAAATCACTTTAACTGATTTAGTACGGGGTCGCGTCTTGCCTTTTGCTCTAGCTTAGATTATCAGTAAATGAAGGCACTGTTTTTTGTAATCGCCTATATTGGATATCGATAATAGAGTTTGTTCTTTATTTTATATTAACATGATATATAAGGATTTTTTTTGGCTAATGATAATGCAAAAACGTACTTTGAGCTTAAGTATGAAACTTTAATTGAAAGTGGAAAAGTTGCTAATGAAGCACTTTTAGAGACTACTGAAGCATACCTTGCAGGGAAGCCAATAAACAAAAAACCGAGCACAATATCAAATCACCATTTGTTCTGGTATTCACGTTTTCTTTGGGACATAAGCCTAGAGGTACTTAATTCAGAGACCTTCGTTTTGGCGATGGCTAGGTTCTTTTCTCAAAATGATGTTTCTAATATCATCTTGTTAGAGCGCATCACTAAAAAATCACCTCAGGCTATCTGTAAAGCAATACGTCGCTCTGAAATTGTATTAAAGCAAAAAAGTGATAAATGGAAAGAAATAAAAAGGCTAGAGCAGTGTGTACCAGGTGAGTTGACTGAGCTGATTAAGGTGTGTGAGCAATTTCAAGTCACCTATAAACAACGAACTGAATTACTTATTGAATACCAAGCACCTTTTATCAGCTTATCCATTTTCGAATTGTTAAGTTATTCAAGTTTGTATGCATTTAAGGGATTTGTAGAAGCTACGCCAGCTCTTGATGGAGATTTGATTTCTACTGATGAGAAGTTTGAGGCTTTAAAGAAAATATTAGAATGGAAGTTCAGTATTGAGGATGAAGCTTCATTTCGACTGACAGACGTTATTATAAGTAAGTCACTTAAAATACATTTATCGCCTGTTATATTTCCCTCAGAAGAAAGCGCACATTTGGCAGAAACACTGCTCCATAATTTTGAACAGCTTGTACAAATCCAAGTGGAAATTGATGGTTTTTTATCTCGTTGTATAACTCCTTTCTGCTTTAATGATCAGATACATTATTCTTTGATAGGTAATGAGTTAGAGTTAACCGTTCACGACGATGCACGGCATAAAGCTTGGAGTTTTAACGGAAAAAAACTTGATTTGCTTGATGGCTATTGGATGATGCGCGGCATCTCTGAGTTTATAGAATCAGGTAAAGCTACCGAGTTGATTGGTACTCCGCTTGCTAATCATGAGAGGAATCAGATTGCTTATACTAAAGCACTTGGAGCATCCTTACAATTACGTGAGGTCTACGGCATAGGTGATACTGTACTAACGGATAATGGATTCGATGTTAATGTTTTCCAAGCTCTGTTATCACTAGAATTGATGATTGCTTTTTATATGGGAGATTACATAGAAGTATTTTATAAGGCATATGAGCAATCCGGCTGCTGGAGGAAAGCTTTAGGTATGTTAGCGATGAATGGCCTAATGGCCCAGAATAACGGAGAGATGGAAAATAGATTTCCTATCACTTGGAATAAATGGAAGAGTAAGACTAAAGCTATTATTGGTTGGACTGTGTCTGATAACCACCCAAAAGGGAGCATAAAAGCAGCAGAAGCCATCATGGATTTCTGGGTACTTGATTTTAAAAAGTGGAGTTCAGAGTTAAAGAAAAATAATTTTGATCACTTACCTGAGCTTACAGAGCGACCAATTTTAAAAATAGGAAATTATAGTGTGCAGCTTCCGTGGATGATGGCAGGTCAAAAAACAGGCGTTAACGTCATCAATAATCTTCGCCGATTTGCTAATAAAAGACCTGAGTTAAGAAGTGAGACGACTAGGATTGAAGAAAAACTCGGAGAATCATTCAGCAAACGTGATTTTAAGGTTATATCGAGTTATATGCCGACGGATAGAGACGGCGTAAACTCTGGGGAAATAGATCTAATATGTAAATCAGATGACACTGTATTGGTCATTGAAGTGAAATCAACTTATAGACGTAATAGTGCAAAGGAAGCCATAAAATACAAGAATAATGCTCTGAGGAAAGCTGGTATTCAAATTAAGCGTAAAACTGAAGAGGTTGAATATCTACTAAGAACAGATCCTGAATTTAAATACCTGCTAGGAATTGAGAATATTGATGACTGTAAGGTCATTGGTTGGATTGCCGATACATGCTTGGAGTTTGATCACGAATATTTTAATGGTTTTTTGAAAATATCAATTGAAGAGCTACATATCGCATTAGCCGATGATGCAGCTAAGTTAGTAGATATCAACAAAATAGCTAATGAAGAAACTAAAGGTGATTTAGCATCATTATATTCGGAAGGGTTTAGTGCTGGATCCTTCGTTGATATTATTGAGTATTCTAAAATATGGGAGGTCATAGGCAGAGATTTACCTGTCACTGACTAAAAAAAATACTTGAGCATCTTTCTTGGGTAGAATGAGGGCACGTATATCATGAGCTTACAATTGTCTATGTTTTTAATACCTTAAACCCAGCTAATATAGCGCCAAGACATGCGAGTTACATGTCTGTTTTGTCTAAGTTTTTAATACATCGGTACATGGGTAGTGTTCTATCATTAGGAGGCTGATATAGGATCCTTGACGGTGATATTATAATTCTAAGGCGTAATTTTATGATGCATGATTGTTTTAGCGAAGAAGAGAAAGCGATACATGATACCGCTATGGCTTTTGTCCGAAGAAAAGCAAACAAAAAGGCTATAGCAAAGAAATATGTTGATGTTTATCCACGCGAAGAGAACCCTGTTTCTATTTTCATGGCCGGCTCTCCTGGAGCAGGGAAAACAGAAATAGCAAGACAGCTGCTCTTTCAACTAGACGGATCGGCTTTGCATATTGACAATGATGAACTTAGAGGCGAATTTGAGGCTTATAACGGAGCCAACTCTCATCTGTTCAAGCTCCAGCTACAAGATTAGTCGAAGCTATTCACGATAGGGCGTTAAAGCGAAAAGTTAGCTTTATCCTCGACTCCACTCTATCTGATTTCGATAAAGCCAAGCAGAATATAGAGCGTTCGCTGAACAAGGAACGACATGTGGAGATACTATTCGTTTATCAAAACCCCGAAAAAGCTTGGGAATTTGTCATGGCTAGAGAAAAAATGGAAGGGAGAAGAGTTCCTCCCGAAATTTTCGTTACTCAGTTCATATCTTCCCAAGTTGTTGTAAATGAACTTAAGAGTTATTTCGGACAGAGCATCAAGGTGGGAGTTCTCGTCAAAAACCTTGACGGTTCTGCAAAGTTGTACCATAGTAATGTCAATAACATTGACCAATATATACACAATAAGTATAATGCGGCGGCCATTAATACAGTGGTTGGTTTAGGCTAAATAGAGGTAAACAATCATGCTTTCACTATTAGAAAGGCGTCCTAAAGTTGAGTCTACAAAGTTTTCAGATTTTTTTCGCTCGTCTGCAACTAGAGATAAAAAGAAGATTTTTGCTAAGGCTCTTAAAACTGCGTCAACTGAACAACAGAAAATAGTTGATATGGCGAACAGCTTAAAATCAGTTTGATTATACAGGCAATAAATAAGCAGCTATAGGCTGCTTTTTTATTGCTTGATTCTTCAGAATTACTCGTTATTCGGGATAATTATCGGACGTTGCTTATTACTTTTTAAAAGACTTAACTGATTTATTTTTTAATGTTGTAAATCAAAGGATTTAAGTGTGGTTTCGACTGCGTCGAGTTCATTTCTTTTTGTGAAAAAATAAACGTAGCCTAAGAAAATCAAACCT
>JALJPA010000162.1 GCA_022969215.1 Colwellia sp.
AGTTCGAAGAAGTGGTACTTAGAGGTACTGTTGAGTTTGTCACTGGCGATACGCCATACAGTCGATGGCCAAATTTAATATTATGGCTAATGATACTATTGCCACTGATGACACTGAAAGGTTTTAAGCATTAATTTTTCGTAATGAATGTAAAAGTGGCTAGATAAGCCACTTTGCTAGAGATCATCTTTTATAAACAGTAACTGCTAAAAATTGCACTTTCATTTTTTGGTTTGTTTAGGGTGAAGAGATATTTTATTACGACCGCTTTCTTTTGAGCGATACAAGGCTGCATCAGCACATTCAATCCACACTTCATGGTTTTCAATACTCTCATCAACTTCAGCTATGCCCATACTAATAGTATAGTTAACCGTAATATCGTTATAGCTGACAATAGCTTCACTGACTTCCTTACGCAGTCGGTCAGCAAATACAAAAGCATTTTCAATCGATGTATCAGACAATAAAATGGCAAACTCCTCACCACCATAGCGACCACAAATATCAGTTTCTCTAACATGGTGGCGAATTAAGCCTGAAATGTGACGAATAACTTCATCGCCAACAACATGACCATAGGTATCGTTGATCTTCTTAAAGTTGTCAATGTCGATCATCACCAAAGAGCTTGGGTGCTGACTGCGACTCCAGCGTTTATGTTCTGCTAATAAACATTGCTCCCAGTGCGTTCGGTTGAATAATTGAGTTAAACCATCGGTTTGACTTAATATGGATAATTCTTCATTCGCTTTTTTCAAGCTTTGTTTATGCACTGCGGTATCGGTGACATCATAAACAAGTAAACATAAGTGGCTTACTTCACCTGTTGCAGAAAGTAGCGGGATAAAAGTAGTATTTTGATACATAAAGTCTGCACTACCGGTAACAGGGCGATAGCTATCGAACTTAAATAAATAAGGTCTTTGTTCCCATATAGTAAAGGCCTTATTTTTCAGTAAAAACACCGATTCAGCTTTACGGGTAAACCACTCTCTAGGTATCTCGGCAAACAGATCAAATATCAGCTTACCTTTCGCTTCGCGGGGAAATAATCCACTATGGTTTTCCATAAAACCATTAAATATCTGGATATTAAATTCTTTATCTAGCACTACCAAGCCAACATCAATGTTATGCAACATTTCCATTAACCAATGCAGTTCATTTAGTTGTGATTTTTCTATGGTCATAAGCCATTCCTGTCAGTACTGTCTCGCGCTTACTTGTGTCACTTGTTATAGCAACAAGCTAATTAATTTACTGCGTTTAACTCAGTCATTAATCAATCAAGTAGGCTAACTTATTATTAAGTGTTGTCATTGATTTTTCTGTAAAAAGTAATAACAAATCACACTTAATTGGGTAGTTTTCTATGCTATAGCTAATTTCAATTGCTAAGGTTTTTTTCCATTTACTGGCATTGTTGGCAATTAAGTCAGAGATTTTTCTATGTTGTCCCAATACCTCGGGGTGCCCTTGACTAAACTGAATATCAAGTTGCTCTGATACCCCTTTTAAACAAGCGCCAATAAGTACATTAGCCAAATCCATTAATAATTCTAATTCGGTGCCCATATCAGCATCATATTGATAGTTCATCAATGACGCGACATCTTTAAAGCTTGAATCATTTAGGATTAATAAAGCCTCTCCTGAAATACCTGCGCTGATAAAGCCTTGGCAAATACCTGAGGTACTTTCATGGTTTTCGATATCTTTTAACGCCATACGAAGTTCACTCACTTCGATGAAGTTAACATTAGGAATGGGTAACTCAACAAAAACATTGAGTAAACGTGCTAGCAGATCCCCTGCCCGTCCCATAGCAACATTGGCAATTTCTTGGTAACAATCACGCATATCAGCTGATAAAGTCATCTCTGGCTCAGTGCTCACAGGCTCACTTTCAGCGATAGAGACATCAAGCTGATTAGACAGAAGCGCTTCCTGGATATCAAACTTTGCTACAGGGGGCTTAGTCGACGTAATATTGACAGTGGCTTCTGGCGCTGCGACTTCTTTGGAAAAAACCCCGTAAGAAGATAAAACCTTGGTAAGAATTTCTTTATTAACTGGTTTTTGGATAAAACCTAGTGCGCCCAAGCGGGTAACACGTTGATGAGCTTCGGGTTGAATATCTCCCGATATCACTATGGTAAGTGTCGGTAAGTCCTGTGCTAAAATGGCTTCAAGCACTTGATAACCATCCATTTCTGGCATATTTAAATCAAGTAACAGTACATCTCCTTTGCCTGCCTTTATCGCCTCAATTCCTTCTATACCATTGGCGGCAAAACTTATCTCTACATCCCAACCATCAGGTAATGAACGCGCCACTTGTTTGCGCGCCATATTAGAATCATCACAAATTAATAATTTAGTGGTCATATTAATCTTGAGCCTTACATAAACGATAACTAAACAACTACAACGGCAAGTAAAACTATATCTAGCCTCTATAGATAACCATAGAGTATCCAATATAAAACACAATGATAAAGTTCTATTTATAGAATTTATATCGCTAAACCGCTAATATCAGTTCACCTTAACCATTATTTTCAATAAATCATGAAATTTCCTACTTCAAACATCATCTTATGTGCTTTTTTTATCACCACTTTTACCCTGACTTTTAACTCTCAGGCATACTCTTTTGATCTGGATAAGCTAAAAAAATCTAATGATTTGGTCAAAGCTGGCGACAAATATGTCACCCTTTTAGGCGAGCAAGTATATGTCGGTGATCAAGCCCCGCAGTTTAAAGTGGTTGATAAAAACTTTGCACCCGTAACGCTTGAAGATTTCCAAGGTCAAACCTTGCTTATTTCTGTGGTGCCGAGCTTAGATACCGGGGTTTGCTCTATTCAAACCAAGCGTTTTAATGAAGAAGCGGCCAAGTTGCCGTCAAACATTACTATTTTAACCATCAGCAATGATCTTCCTTTTGCTCAAAAGCGTTTTTGTGATGTTGAAAAAGTCGATGGTATTAAAGTATTGTCAGATTCAGTTTGGCGTGACTTTGGCGTTAACTATGGTTTATTAATAAAAGATATGGGTTTGCTTACCCGTGCGATATTTATCATTAATGATCAAGGCAAGGTTGTTTACAAAGAGCTTGTTGCCAACATATCACAGCATCCTAATTATGATAAAGCCCTAGCAAAGGTAAAATATACTGCCCCGGTAATCGTTGTGGATGGTGCAGCCATTAAAGAATTAGCAGTAAAAGAAATTAAAAAATAATTTAATTTAAATACTAATAAAAACAATAGATTAAAATACCACTCAAATATTTATTCAATTTTATTCTTGAAAAATTAGTAAACAATCCCATCTCTAATTGTGTAGTCGCCGTAAGGGGCTACACAAAAACATAGCCTGTTCATTGTGAAAGGCTGCATTATTTTAAAGAATATATGTTTATCGTAGTTCTATTCTAGGCAATATTTTTTTGCTAGAAAATGACTCAACAGATAACATCGCTATTTAAAATAATAACCATTTTATTGCTATATATTAGGATAACTTATTATGCGAAACTCTCCAGATTTCAGTCCACTATACCGTTCATTTATTGGTTTTGACCACTTAGCTGGTTTAATCGATAAAGCTGCACGAGCTGACAAACAATCATCATATCCACCTTTTAATATTGAACTTCTTTCACAAGATAAATACAGAGTATCAATGGCTGTCGCAGGCTTTAGTGAACAAGAGTTGGATATCGAGACCAAACAAAATAATTTAGTTGTTACGGGCACAAAGCCGGTAACTAAAGATCAAGCAGAGAAAAAATTTCTGCATCAAGGTATTGCTGAGCGGAACTTCGAACGTAAGTTTCAATTAGGTGACCATGTTAAAGTCATAGGCGCCTTTATGGAAGATGGCCTGTTACATATCGACCTTGAAAGAGAAATTCCAGAAGCATTAAAAGCGCGAAAAATAGCTATTAATGGTAAAAGTTTACTCAATGCTGATAGTTGAGTAGTGATACTTAAACCTTAACTTCCTTTATGTTTCTCCTTTTGTTTTTGCCCAGTCTGTGACTGGGATTTTTTTTGTTTTAGTCGTTCAGGTCAAACGCTCAAACAGCTAATCAAGTAAACACGGTCAACGCTTAAAACTCCAGCGAAAATAAGATTTCAGCTAAGTCTGGCTGCCATTGAAAATATTTAAGCTTTATTTTACTACCAAGCACTACTACCTGTTCATCTTGCAAATTCTGTTTTTGCTTAGCAAAATATTCACTGCCAACAGGAAAAGATATTTTCCCTTGTGAGTTAATCACCCTAAACCAAGGGACCACTTGACCTTGCCAGCCACCTTTTGGCACCTTTCCTAACGCTTTACCGACCATCCGTGCCCGACCAGGCAAACCGGCTAAATCAGCAATCTGCCCATAACAAGCAACTTTACCTACTGGTATTAGCTGTACCGTTTTCCATATCTGTTGATAATGAGGGTTTATCATTGTTTGGCAAGTCTCGTTTCAGCTAGCCTTAACTAGTACGTTTTTAATTGGCAATTTATTAGTCGTTAATTAAGAAATTAGCGAGGGAATTACGTTATCATAGCAGCACAAGAGAAAGTATAGTGAGCTATGGTCTACTGACCCTAAGGAATTACATGAAAATTTGGGTAGATGCTGATGCCTGTCCAGTGGTGATCAAAGAAATATTATTTAAAGCGGCGGATAGAACAAAAATAGCTATCACCTTAGTGGCTAACCATTATATTCGAGTACCGCCATCACCTTTTATCAAATTTATCCAGGTACCTAGTGGTTTTGACATTGCTGACGATGAAATAGTTAAGCGAGTTGAAAATGGCGATTTAGTTATCACCAGTGATATTCCACTGGCAGATGAAGTAATAGAAAAGTCGGGGCTAGCCCTGAGTCCGCGCGGTGAACTTTTTACTAAAGAAAATATAAAGTCACGGCTTAACATTCGTGATTTTATGGATACTATGCGCGCTAGTGGTGTGCATACTGGTGGGCCACCCGCGTTAAATCAAACCGACAGGCAAAACTTTGCCAACCATCTTGACCGCATTATCACCAAGTTTAAACAAGCCTAGCTACCAACAAAAAGAGCCAGGCACTTAACGAAGTATCTGGCTCTTTTACATGTAAACTCTGCTTTTTATTGGCTGGTTATTTTCTTTGCAGTAACAACGCTTTTATTTCAGCTAACTCTTTTTCTAAGTTATCAATTTGTGCACGACTTGCCGGCTCGCCACCATCGCCAGTTTCGCCATGTTGCTCAGCGCGAAACTGATCATGCTCTTGGCTCATGACTTCTAATACAGTACCCACCATCATGTTTAAAAAGATAAAAGCGGTTAAGAAAATAAAAGTTAAATAATAAATCCAGCTTAATGGGTACACCGCCATGGTTTCGTACATAACATCAGTCCAATCTTCAAACGTGGCGACTCGAAATAAGGTCAACATTGAAATAGAAACATCGCCCCACAGTACTTCATTAATCTCATGGAAATACATACTGCCTATAGCAGCGTAAATATAGAAGATAACAAACATCAACAAGGCGATATAGCCCATACGAGGTATGGCTTTAAGTAAGGCATTAATCAACAAGCGTAATTCTGGCACCATTGATACTAAGCGTAAAACACGAAATACCCTTAATAGACGAGCCAATAATACCCCTGAGCCTCCTGTTGGCACTAAGCTGCCAATAACAATAACAGTATCAAAAATATTCCAACCGCTTTTGAAAAAACTCTTCTTTTCAGGACAAGCTAAAAAACGAATCGATATTTCTACGGCAAAAAATACCGTTACCGCCACATCCAAAAATAGCAGCATAGCGACAACATTAGCGGATAGATTGTGCGTTTTAGCGCCTATCATTAGCGCCGATAATAAAATAACGGCAATAACAATGCCTTGGAAAGCTTTACTCGTGTCTATTTTACTTAACTGGCGCTGAGCCTTAATTATCATAGCGGTCATTATCTAGCACCTACTGCGGCATCACTGACATGGGGGTTACTGCGACGTTCTTGCCCAAAAGTGCCCATAGGACCGTGACCCGGAATAAAACGTACATCATCTCCTAATGGAAATAGATTTTTACGAATAGAGTTAATCAAGGTGGCATGGTCGCCACGAGGAAAATCTGTACGGCCAATAGAGCCACTAAATAAAACATCACCCACTTGCGCTAGTTTTGACTGACGATGGAAAAACACAATATGGCCAGGGGTATGACCAGGGCAGAAATAGACTTCGAAGGTTATATTGCCAAAACTAACCGTATCGTTTTGCGCTAAAAATCGATTAGGAGTGAATTTTTCTGCATAGCTAAATGCTGCACCAAACATTTGTTTTTGCTGTTCGATAGCATCTATCCAAAACTGATCTTCTTTATGTGGCCCTTCAATGACAACATCATGATCTGTAGCTAAGGCATTTGTCGCGCCTGCATGGTCTAAATGAGCATGAGTAATTAAGATTTTATCTAGGGTTAAGCCATGTTTAGTGATGGCGGCGTTAATTTTTTCAATATCACCACCTGGGTCCACTACCGCTGCCAGTTTGGTTTCAGTACACCAAAATAAAGTACAATTCTGCTCAAAAGGCGTTACCGGGATAATTTCATGATTTAACATAACTTGCTCTTCAATCGTTACTACTTACAAAATGGCGGCATTATATCATAAGTTTTTGCTCAGCATGGTTGGTATAAATGTAACAAAAGCAATGAATAGTACTTCCCCTAAGCGCCCTAACTCGGTAAGCTTTGCGCAACTAAATTTAACGGCTAATTAACTATTTATGAGCGCTGCTTCTACTCGTGATTCTTTTCATTCTCGTCTTGGTTTTGTACTCGCTGCAGCGGGTGCTGCCATAGGTTTAGGCAATATCTGGGCCTTTCCCACACAAGCGGCAAACAATGGTGGTGGTGCTTTTTTAGTTGTTTATTTACTGGTGACTTTTTTACTCGCCCTGCCCGCGCTTTATGCGGAAATATATATTGGTAACCAGGCACAAACCAACCCGGTAGCAGCTTTAGCAAACGCCTGTGGTAAACGCTTTAAAAGACTTGGTCATAACGCTGGCATAATCGGTATTATCGGCGCCATGATGATGTTGAGTTTTTATACTATTGTCGCCGGCTGGATGTTAGCACATGCCTTAGCATCATTAGCTGAGTTAGTCGGTTTAATAAATGTCTCTCAATGGCTATCAACGTCAAGTACTCTGCGTAATATCATCTTTACCCCTATTTTTATTGTGCTAGGCGCTGCCATAGTACATCAAGGTGTACATAGCGGCATTGAGCGTTGGTCAGCGCGATTGATGCCAATGTTATTGGTTATGTTGCTTGGTTTAGTCATCTATATATTGCAACAAGATGGTGCTGCTGAGGGGTTAACACTTTATTTAGTACCCGACTTTAGTCAAGTTACTGAGCCAAAACTGATTATCTCGGCCATGGGGCAAGCCTTTTTCTCACTGGCTATTGGTGTTGGCGCTATGATGGCTTATGGCTCGTATATGCCTAAGGGGCAAAGTATTGGCAAGTTAGTACTCTCGATAACCTTACTTGATACCTTTATTGCCTTTATTGCTGGCTTACTCATTATTCCGGCACTGTTTGTTGCTCAACACGCAGGGCAAGAAGTGTTTGTTGACGGACATTTAATTGGTGAAGGCCAGCTGATTTTTAACATTCTGCCAACACTGTTTAGCTCCATGGGCACTGTCGGCTTAGTTGTCTCTTTTGCTTTTTTTGCTTTACTATCAATTGCTGCCCTTACCTCGACTATCTCCTCAACTGAAGTGCCGGTAGCCTATTTAATTGAAGATAAAGCCATGACTAGAAAACGGGCTACTTGGTTAGTCTCAGGCTTAGTTTTTATTGCCAGTATGTTACTCATCGCCTTTTTTGAGCAATTATTTGGCTTAGTGATCCAATTACTAACCACTGTTTTACAACCGCTGATGTCATTGTTTTATTTCATCGTGGTCGGTTGGTTGTGGAAGCGTGGTAATCAGTTAACGGATATGGCCCAGTTAAACCAAAATAGAACATTAAAATTACTAGGCTTTTATTTACGTTTTGTCTGCCCTATTTTATTAGTCGTTGTCTTTGTTAATGTAGCTTTTTAACCTCCGGCTATCGAAGTTATTAACTTAAAATAGTGGTAAAAAAGAGCTTCTTGCCACTATCTTAAGTTGGAATGATAAACTTTACTTACTCGATTAACTCAACATCTTCATCAGCTAACTCCACCTGTTCAATTTTCTCAAAGCGCGTTGATATTTTATCTGCCGAGGTATGTATTTGCTTCACATCGGTTGCCGCTTGATCTATATGTTTGGCAAGATTGGCAAAGCGGCCTTTAAAGCGATTGAAGTCTTGTGCTAAGTCAGACAAATGTGCCTGAATGATATGGATTTGCTGACGAGTTGCCTCATCTTTTAGTACTGAACGCGCGGTGGTAAGTATCGCCATTAACGTTGTCGGTGATGCCAGCCAAACTCGCTTCTTATTAGCATATTCAACTAAGTCACTTTGATGTCCGTGAATCTCCGCAAAAATAGCTTCTGCAGGAATAAACATAATAGCGCCATCGGCAGTTTCGTTATCAATGAGGTATTTATCACTAATATCATTAATATGTTTTTTGATATCAATTTTGAACTGACGCATAGCTGACTTTCTTTCACTCTCAGGGGCTTCAAAGTCCATCATTTTACGATAGTTTTCCAATGGAAACTTTGAATCTACCACGACATTACCGGTAGGTTTAGGTAAGAATAGAACACAATCGGCTATTTTACCGTTTGATAAAGTATGCTGCAGCTTAAAGCTTTGCTCTGGCAACACATTCCTGATCAGGCTATTCAATTGCACTTCACCAAATGCCCCCCGTGAGCGCTTATCATTAAGTACGGCTTGTAAACTAACCACGTTGGTCGATAACTCGGTAATTTTCTTCTGTGCATCATCTATTAATGCCAAACGCTGCAATATATCACTAAAGGTTTTGGTGGTTTTCTCAAAGCCTTCGCTCAGGCGCTTTTCTACCTGGCCACTGATCTCTTGTAAACGCTTATCGGTAGAATCAGTTAATGCATCAATACGCTTGGCCATTTGTTCACTGCTTTGTGCCAGTGTTTTCGCCAACTCATCTCTATTGCTAAGACCCGCGGCATTTAAGTGTATGATGAGTTGGTCAAGTGACTGATTTTGATTTAGATTTAATTGCGATTGTAACTCATTAAATTGACGCAAAAGCTTGATGCGCAAATCAGCCATTTGTTGTTCAAAACTATTCGCTAACTGTAATTGCTGTTTTTCTTGTAACTGACTAAGCTGTTGTAAAAATTGCGTCTCGGTTTGTTTTGCCAGCTGACTAGCCAACGCAATATTGTGCGCCTGATAACGCTTTTCTTGCTTTGATAATCGAATCAGCACCAGTATTAATAGCAAGGCCAACGCAACAAAAGCCAGTACAGGCAACCAAGTCGATAGCAACTGCTGTTGCTCTAAGGTAAAAGTCATTTTATCAATCTCAATAAGGTGCCCAAGGCACTACACTGTAAATATTACCAGTATTAAGCTAGAAGACAATAGCCAAGGCAAGGTAAAAACAAAAGTTAAATTATGACGAGAAGAAAACGCACAAGCGAACAGCAGTATTTATAATCTATGTCTATACTCAATTTCCTTACTCATTTATCTTTTTTAATCACCGAGTGCTAACTATGAAACAAACGACTTTTAAGCAAATGACAATAACGCAAGCCACTAGCCCTTTGAGTAAAGCAATTAATGTTATTTCTTATTTAGCCCTACCTTTAGTGGTAATAACTTTAGTAAGTTGCTCTAAAGCACCGCCAGTAGTGGTAGGTGAGTGTGACACCGTAGTCAGTCATGTCAAAAAGGTATTAAAGGACAGGGCACCGAGTCAGTCATCAATGCTTAAACAGTGTAAAGCAGCTACTGATGAAGCTAGGGGTTGTATCATGGCAGCCGATAAACCGATGAAACTTTTGCAGTGTGACTTTTAGTTATCTTTGCTTAAATATTTTTTAGCCTAAAGCTATTTTTCCTGCACAAAAAATTGCTAAGGCAGATAATATAATGGTCAGTATTTACTGTCTCGTTACTTTTACTACAAGACAAGCAAACTACCAGACAACGAATACTGCTATATGCCCTTTATGACACCAACCCTATGGTAGAAAGCACAGAAAATTTTTAAAAGAAAAAAGGGGTGAGCTAATTAATTATTAACTCGCCCCTGTTGATTTTATGACTTTATCAATTTCATTTAATGCTGCCCTATTTCCTTATTCAGCCATGCCGTTATTAAATATGATGAAATAGAATCGCCACTGCTCATTCGGTATTGCGCACTGTCTGCGCTATCGGTAACCGAGCTATCTGTCACTGAGTTATTTAGAGAAAACTTACTAAGTTGCTTGCGTGAAAACCACTGAGCATCTTCTAAGCTATCTTGACTGGTGTCTATCTTTTCACTGCTCGCGACTGCGATAAAACCTAACATGATAGATGCGGGAAATGGCCAAGGCTGCGAGGCGATATACTGAGGGTTTTCAATCTCAATGGCTGATTCTTCCACGACCTCTCTGATCACCGCTTGCTCAAGGGTTTCACCCGGGTCAACAAAACCAGCAAGTGTTGAATACATGCCCTTAGCCCAACTGGCTTGTCGAGCTAATAAGCAGCGGGGAATACCGTCGCTAAACATTTTTTCTACCAGCATGATGACCGCAGGATCGGTACGTGGAAAGGTCATGTTTCGACAATCAGTGCAACGCCTAGCATGCCCAGCTTCAACCGAACGATTAGTACTGCCGCAATGACCGCAAAATTGATGACTAATATGCCAATGCACTAAGCCTTTCGCCAGCGCCAAAATTGAAGCATCAATGGCAGATAAGCTAGCGGTGACTTTTCTCAGTCCTTGCCATTGCCCAACTTCAGTTAACTGCTCCTGAGTGGAGAAGTGTAATTTATTAAAATCGACAGTAAAAATGGAAATCTCAGCAGGCTGATTTTTTCCACTGCCTTTGCCCAAGTTTCCTTTAGCTAAGTTTCCTCTACCTAAGTAAATGCAGCTATCAAGATGTAAAGTCGGCAGTTGTGTTTTACTCAAGTAAATAGGATTAAGTTCATCCGTTTG
>JALJPA010000163.1 GCA_022969215.1 Colwellia sp.
GAAACTGAGCAATTTGTTGCTTGGTCAACAGGCATGGAGCACGCAGGATTTTCCATCACTAAACCTTATGATGGCAAAGTCGCGACAGTCGGTAATGGCACTATGATCGCCATTATGCTTGACTCAAATGAGCAAGTGAAAAGCTTTTATGACAAAGCGCTTAGCTTAGGCGCTACTTGTGAAGGAGGCCCTGGACCACGTAGTGAGATGGCTGGTTTTTACGCGGCTTACTTCCGCGACTTAGACGGTAATAAACTCAATGCCTTCCATCTGGAAATGCCAGAGGGTTAACGCAAGGCGCTCTTAGCGAGGCTGAGCTCAAATTTAGAACTTAAACTTAAAAGTTAGACAATAAAAAACCAGTGTGCTAAAAGCATGCTGGTTTTTTTAATTGGTTTGAAATAGTCTAAGACTATTTACTGGCTTATCTAGCGCGGAAAGTAATGCGACCTTTTGATAAGTCGTAAGGTGTCAATTCAACCGTTACTTTATCACCCGTTAAAATACGTATGTAGTTCTTACGCATTTTTCCAGAAATATGTGCCGTTACGATGTGACCATTCTCAAGTTCAACTCGGAACATAGTGTTAGGTAAAGTATCAATAACAGTACCTTGCATTTCAATGTTTTCTTCTTTCGCCATGGGGCGCTAAACCTCTAATGTTGTGCAAATTAGCCAAGAATTTACTCTGTAATAGTAATATGTTCTGGCAGATAAAAAAGCTGCGCGAATCATGCCTAATTGCTCGGCCAATGTAAAGGCTTGCTGCTATTTATTTAGCAATTTCCGCCTTAATAGCGGTAGTCTTGTCATTTAAATGCCATTGCCCATCGATAAAGCGCTCGAAGGGGAAATATCTGTTCTTATAATTCATTTTCTGACAATCATCTATTTGATAACCCAAATATAAATAAGGCAGAGCCATTTGTTGGCAAAAGCTTAGTTGGGTGAGAATAGAAAACACCCCTAAACCATGGGCTTTGAATTCTGGATGGTAAAAGGTATAAACGGCGGATAAGCCATTACTTAACACATCGGTTACGGCAACACATACCAGGGTCTCTTCTTTGAGGCCATTCTGCTCATTTGCTGGCGCCCAGGTTTCAATAAACAATTGTTTGGTTAACTTACAGCTTAAAAAGCTTTGAAACTGTTGGAAGCTAGCGGGGTACATACTGCCATCTTGATGAAAGGTGTTGATATACGATTCAAATAAAGGGTAATAGCTATCTTTTAACTGTGAAGATTGTTTAATAATGAAGTGGCTATTGCGCTTCTTTGAGCGTTTTTGGCTTTTTGATGGAGTAAAATCGTTGCTTAATACACGAATTGACTGACAAGCATTACAGTTAGGGCAGTGTGGTCGATAACTTTGCTCACCGCTACGACGAAACCCTTGTGTCATAAGCCAGCCATAACTTTCGCTATTGGCTAGACGTTCATCAACAGCAATAAGCAGTCGCTCTTCTTTATCAGGTAAATAATTACAGGGAAATATTTTGCTTATACCCAATTTATAAGAAATTTCATTCATTGATAATTTGCCAATTTTTGATAACTCTCAAGGTTAATTATAACTAATTTCATTAGATTAGCGTTAATGTCCTAGCTTGCCAAAAATTATCTGGCACTTGCTTAGTTAGAGCATTTTGTTGTTTTAAGAGAAATTCAGTACGGCTAATTTCTTTAGCGCCCATGTCTTCGAGGAAAGGGTTAAGTAACTGACAATCGATAAAGTTAATATCAATGGTCTTGAGTAACTGACCTAGTGCAAGCAAGGCAAATTTTGAGGCGTTACTTTGTTTATAAAACATTGACTCGCCTGAGAAAAAGCCATTAATAGCGACACCATACAGGCCGCCGACTAACGCTTTGCTACCCTCACAATCCTGATGCCATATTTCAATAGAATGAGCATGGCCTTGTTGATGCAAGTTAATGTAAGCTGCTTGCATATCATCAAGTATCCAAGTTTCGTCAGTGCGAAAGGGTGCATCGGCACAAAGTTGTATAACCTGAGTAAAGTCTTGATTTAGGGTAATGGTATAAGGTGCTTTACGTATCGCTTTAGCCAAAGTACGGTTTATACGTAATTGCTCAATAGCGATAATTGCCCTTGGATCAGGTGACCACCACATTAACGGGTCCTCTTCGCTATACCAAGGAAAAATACCTTGGGAATAGGCGCTAAGTAACCTAGCACTAGATAAATCACCACCGAGTGCCAGCAAACCATTTGGCTCGGTCAGTGCGCAGCTTATCGGTGGGAAAGCTACACTGGCATCATCTAGTTGATACAGTAGTTGACTCATATCTTACTCTTTCTATTACGTTTACTTTTTCTTAGGCTGATATACCCGTTACCATTCAAAGTGCTCGATTTCAGTGGGAATTTAAATGACTTTAGGCAAGGTGAAGAACGTAAACATAGTCACTCTATATTTTTGTTCTTTAACGCGGTATAAAGTCATTTAAAACCCATCGTAGAAGCGCTTGAGTAAGTTCACTTCGTCGTTGCTGTAATTTATAATGGCGCTACATGGATGTAGCCTATTAGAGAATGCAGGAGCACACTCTCCTGAATAACCATTACCTCATCACAGCGCCTTGAATTGAAAATACTCAAGCACTCTGAAACATGCATCTTGATTGGTAACGGGTATATACACAAATAAACCACTTAAACGGTTAAAGCTCAAGTGGTTTATTAATGTGGCACTAAAATGTCTAACAAGTAAATACAGCGTCAAATAACCTTAGCAACAGTTTACTTTAAGGCATCTACTTATTGCGCGTCTAGCTCTTTGCGTCTAAGTAGCGCTCAGCATCTAATGCTGCCATACAACCGGCACCTGCAGAAGTGATTGCTTGACGGTAAATATGATCAGCAACATCACCAGCAGCAAAGATACCTTCAACACTGGTTTGTGTTGCGTTACCTTGCGTGCCACTTTCTATGGTTAAATAACCATTTTTCATCTCTAGTTGATCTTTAAAGATATCAGTGTTTGGCTTGTGGCCAATGGCAATAAACACACCAGCGACATCAAGATCTTCGGTTTTATCAGACTGAGTTTCTTTTAAACGTAAACCAGTAACACCCATGTTATCACCCAATACTTCGTCTAAAGTACGGTGGGTGTGTAAAATGATATTACCGTTAGCCACTTTTGCATGTAAACGATCCGTTAGAATCTTTTCGCTACGGAAGGTATCTCGGCGGTGAATTAGATGAACTTCACTGGCAATGTTTGATAAATACAGCGCTTCTTCAACCGCGGTATTACCACCACCAACAACAGCAACTTTTTGGTTTTTATAGAAGAAACCATCACAAGTAGCACAAGCTGAAACACCACGGCCCATAAAGGCTTCTTCTGAAGGTAAACCTAAGTATTGTGCTGAAGCGCCAGTACAAATGATTAAGGCATCACAAGTGAATACCCCATTATCACCCGTTAGAGTAAAAGGGCGTTTAGAAAAATCTACCTTGTTGATGTGATCAAAGATGATTTCAGTATCAAATTTCTCAGCATGTTTTTGCATACGTTCCATTAATGCAGGACCGGTTAAATCATCAGCATCGCCTGGCCAGTTTTCTACCTCAGTGGTTGTGGTTAATTGACCACCTTGTTGCATGCCTGTGATCATTACCGGCTTTAAATTAGCGCGGGCTGCATAAACTGCAGCAGTATAACCAGCAGGGCCTGAGCCTAAAATTAGTAGGGGACAGTGTCTTACGTCGCTCATGGGTTCTCCAAGAAAAATTGATTACTTCGAAGTAGTTAACCTTTAACTACCTATCATTTATTAATTGGGATGATAAGGAAATAAAGCAAGGGGGTAAATAATTACTTCGTTATATGATAAATAAAAAAAAACGCACTTTTGCCTATCTGTAAGCAAAAGTGCGCTATTTGCGGTAAAAGACTAATCTAGCGAAAAGACTGTCGTCATGTTTACCGCGTTATTGAGTTGTTTCTTTGTTTAGCTTAGGCGTAAGTTCAGCTTTATGCGTTTAAGGCAACAGCTGGCTCAACATATTCATAACCTAAAACATCAGCAACTGGCTTGTAAGTGATTTTACCTGCGGCTACGTTTAAGCCGGCCATTAAATGCTCATCATCTAATAAAGCTTGCTTAGCACCTTTATTGGCTATGGTAACTGCAAATGGCATAGTTGCATTTGTTAGTGCCATAGTTGAAGTACGCGCTACGCCACCTGGCATGTTAGCAACACAGTAATGCACAACATCATCAACAACATAAGTAGGCTCTTGATGTGTAGTTGCTTTTGATGTTTCAAAACAGCCACCTTGGTCGATAGCAACATCAACAACAACAGCACCTTTTTTCATCATTTTGATGTGTGCTCTGGTAACTAATTTAGGCGCAGCAGCACCTGGAATTAATACCGCGCCAATCACTAAGTCAGCTTCAACAATTAAGTGGTCCATAGCATCAGCGGTTGAGTAAACAGTTTTTAAGCGACCGTCAAACTCAGTATCTAATTGACGTAAACGTGGTAAAGAACGGTCTAAAATAGTAACGTCTGCGCCCATACCTACAGCCATGCGTGCTGCTTGAGTACCAACCACACCGCCACCAATCACTAATACTTTAGCTGGAGCAACACCGGGAACGCCACCTAATAAAGCACCTAATCCGCCTTGTGCTTTTTCTAAAGCATGAGCACCGGCTTGAATAGACATACGACCAGCAACTTCAGACATAGGCGCTAATAATGGTAAACCACCTGCTGCAGCGGTAACGGTTTCATAAGCAATACAAATTGCGCCAGATGCAACTAATAATTCTGTTTGCTTAGGATCTGGTGCCAAATGTAAGTAAGTGAATAAGATTTGACCTGGGCGAAGCATATTACACTCAACCGGTTGTGGTTCTTTCACCTTGATGATCATATCTGCAGTGGCAAAAATCTCTGCCGCAGTATCAATGATTTTTGCACCAGCAGTGATATATTGTTCGTTATCAAAACCAATGGATGCGCCACCATTATGTTCAACAATTACTTGGTGACCATTGACGATCAATTCTTTAACACCTGCAGGTGTTAAGCCAATACGGTACTCGTGGTTTTTAATTTCTTTAGGTACACCAATAATCATATTTCTCTCTCTTAAGCAAAGCTTGTTGGAAGGCACTTTTGTCTGTGCTTGTAATATATGCGACTAGTATAGTAGTAACTTATTAGAATAACCTGTCGTTATTTACTGTAAGGCGATATATAATGCTAATAATGTCATGAAATGCAGAGTTATATAAATGAGTGTTAATAAAAACATTGATCGTATCGATAAAAATATTCTAGTTGAACTACAAAAGAATGGCCGCTTATCGAATGTTGAGTTGTCTAAGCGGGTAGGCTTAAGCCCAACGCCTTGTTTAGAAAGGGTAAAGCGTTTAGAAAAAGAGCACTATATTAGTGGTTATAAAGCGATTTTAAATCCACTTAAGCTTGATGCTGCCTTATTAGTATTTGTAGAGATCACCCTAACTAAAACCAGTCCTGATGTATTTGATGACTTTGCCAAAGCGGTAGCTGATCTGGATGTTATTCAAGAATGTCATTTGGTTTCCGGTGATTTTGATTTCTTACTTAAAACCCGCGTAAAAGATATGTTGGCTTATCGGGAATTACTCGGTGATACCTTGTTGCGTTTACCTGCGGTTAGTGAGAGTAGAACTTACGTGGTTATGGATGAAATTAAATCGACTAACCTCCTACCCATTAAACGCTAGCGCCACAGAGCAAGAATGAGCAATTTCCATTGTGGATATTGAAGAGAATGGGCAAAGCGTAGCTAAGTTTTAGCCCTTTTACTGAAATAATATACAGTAATGCTAATTTGTTGCTGCCAACTTAGCGCGAATTTGCTACTTTAGCTTGGTAATGGGTAATTTTACCTATTTTATTTCCTATGGTACTTTTAATTGTCTTCAGAACTTATCGAAAACCCCGATGTTTCGCTTGATGCATTGACCAATAAACAACTCACTGGCGTACAACGTCTGCTTGAGGCTGGGTTATTGTTTTTCACTGTCTTTGCTATGTTTATGATGTTGGCCTTATTTAGCTTTGACCCCGCCGATCCCGGCTGGGCGCAAACGGGTTATCAAACAGAAGTACGCAACTTAGGCGGCTCAGTTGGTGCTTATCTCTCAGATTTATTTTTAAACCTTTTTGGACTTATCGCTTATAGCTTACCTTTTGTTATTGCTATCGTCGGTTGGTTGTTGTTTCAACGTTTTCATGTCTTGCTCAAACTTGATTACTTAACGCTAGGGTTAAAACTGATTGGTTTTTTCATGTTTTACTTAGGCGTTACTTCACTGGCCAGCATGAATTTTGATGATATTTTTTACTTTTCTGCCGGTGGTATTTTAGGCGATGTACTGAGTAAAACTTTACTGCCATATTTTTCTTTTGTTGGCTCTACCTTGTTATTTCTGCTGTTTACCTGTGCAGGTTTTGTGTTGTTAACGGGCTTTTCTTGGCTTAAGTTTATTGACTGTGTTGGTCAATACGCCATTGTTGGCGCGCTGTGGCTAGCAGATGCTCCTAAATTGATTAAAACACACTTTGGTACCAGTGATGGTGTTGACGATACAGAGTTAGGCAATGTTAAAAGCCGTTTAGTTGAAACTAAAGCTAGCGTCAAAGAAGGAAAAGCCAAGACAGAGCATTTACCTTCAGAACCCGTACCTTCAACAGAGCTACCTTCAGATATTAATGCCAAAACAGCCACCATTGAATTGCCAGAACTCTTCAATTTTGAAGAAGAGCCCGCCATAACTAATCATGCTGTGTCAGTTAAAAGTGAACCTTTCATTGATATTGCTGAGTTAATGAGTGAGCCCAGTGTTGGTAATATTCAAGACCATGTTAGTGAGAAAGAAATTACCGCGGCTTTTGCCGAGGTCGATAAGCCTAATGTTGCGGATGATATTCAAGCACCAATAGTCACGCCAATGCTGGTACCTGCGCCGTTATCTGCTATTGAGCAAACCCTAAGCGATGATAATGGCCAAGTTAATTTAGTTGCTGATAGTCACTTTAAGGGTATGCCGTCTATCGATTTACTTGATAGACCTGATAAGGCGAAAAACCCAATTAATCAAGGCGAATTAGACCAAGTTAGCCGCCTTGTAGAAGCAAAATTACTCGATTTTGGCGTACAAGCGCAAGTCGTTTCGGTATATCCAGGTCCGGTTATCACTCGCTTTGAATTAGATTTAGCGCCAGGGGTTAAAGTAAATAAAATTACTAGCTTGTCTAAAGATTTAGCCCGCGCCTTATCAGCCATAAGTGTGCGTGTTGTTGAAGTAATTCCAGGTAAATCGGTTATTGGCTTAGAATTACCCAACAAGCATAGGGAAATTGTCTATTTAAGTGAAGTGATTGGTTGTCCTGCTTTTGAAGAGTCAACGTCGCCACTTGCCATGGTATTAGGTAAGGATATTGCTGGCGACCCTGTGGTAGTCGATTTAGGTAAAATGCCACACTTACTGGTTGCGGGTACTACTGGCTCGGGTAAGTCTGTTGGTGTAAATACCATGATTGTTAGTTTATTGTATAAATCAACGCCTGAAGATGTGCGTATGATTATGATTGACCCGAAAATGCTTGAGCTGTCAGTGTATGAGGGCATTCCACATTTGCTATCAGAAGTCGTTACCGATATGAAAGATGCCGCTAATGCATTGCGTTGGTGTGTTGGAGAAATGGAGCGTCGTTATAAAGTAATGTCTGCTGTTGGTGTGCGTAACTTAAAGGGGTACAACAAGAAAGTGCTTGAGGCGATTGCTGCTGGTGAGCCGTTAATTGACCCTACGTGGCAGCCTAATGATGGTATGGATCAAACACCACCACTGTTAGAAAAATTACCAAGCATTGTTGTTATCGTTGATGAATTTGCCGATATGATGATGATTGTCGGTAAAAAAGTTGAAGAGCTTATTGCCCGTATTGCGCAAAAAGCCCGTGCGGCAGGTATTCATTTGATACTGGCTACTCAACGTCCATCGGTTGATGTTA
The DNA here is from genome assembly GCA_022969215.1 of Colwellia sp. GTDB lineage: Bacteria > Pseudomonadota > Gammaproteobacteria > Enterobacterales > Alteromonadaceae > Colwellia. The sequence continues at coordinate 8,061 of JALJPA010000163.1, forward strand.
TTACCGGTTTAATTAAAGCGAATATTCCAACCCGTATGGCGTTTCAGGTGTCGTCAGGCTTGAACTCTCGTACCATTTTAGACCAGCAAGGGGCAGAGCAGTTACTCGGTATGGGCGATATGCTTTATTTACCGCCAGGTACTGGTGTACCAACGCGAGTGCATGGCGCTTTTGTTGATGATCACGAAGTACATGCGGTAGTAAAAGATTGGAAAGCTCGTGGTGAGCCAAATTACGTTGATGAAATTCTATCGGGTGAAAATGAACAAGATATTTTATTACCAGGAGAGCAAGCTGAAGGCAGTGAGGCTGAAGAAGTTGATGCCCTTTACGACGAAGCGGTAAATTTCGTTACTGAAAAACGTCGTGTGTCGATTTCGAGTGTGCAAAGACAATTTAGAATCGGTTATAACCGCTCTGCACGAATTGTTGAACAAATGGAAGTGCAAGGTATCGTATCTACACCAGGAAATAATGGCGCGCGTGAAGTATTGGCGCCACCGCCAGTGCGCGACTTTTAACTTATTCAACGCGGTATAAATTTTCATTGAATAGATACCACTTATTATTTATTACTTTGTCGGCTAATTGCAGACATAGTGCATTTTATTAGAAGAAAACCTATGCAAATTAACTTTATCAATAAGCCTTTTTTTCGAACTCTCGCTTTAACCAGTATTTTACTGCCAGTGCTGAGTTTTTCTTTACCTACGGCTTATGCAGCACAAGATACTATTAACACTGAGACAGATGTGACGACATTATCGTCACCGTCTAGTGAAGCTAAACAACGCTTAATGGCTAAGCTGGGTAAACTGGCTTTTTTCAGTGCTCAGTTCACTCAGAAAATTATCAATGGGCAAGGTGAAGTATTACAAGAAGGCTCAGGTACGCTTGCTATTAGTAAGCCAAATCTAGTGAACTGGAAGACCATCACGCCGGATGAAACCTTAATTGTCAGTGATGGTAATACTTTGTGGTTCTATGACCCGTTTATTGAACAAGCCAGTGCTTATAGCCTAGCTAAATCAATTCATAATACGCCAATTTTGCTGTTAACCAGTGATGAACCACAACTTTGGCAGCAGTACGATGTTTCTCAAGACTATAGCGTTTCTCAGGATAGTAATGCTAAAGCAGGCATGCGCTTCGTTGTTACGCCAAAAGATAATAACAGCCAAATTAAGCAGTTAACCCTTAGTTTTGCTAGCGCTGATGTTGGTGCGAAAGATAGTCAGTTAACCGAGTTTTCATTTAAAGATGCTACCGGACAAATTAGTCACATCAGCTTAAGTCAGTTTAATAGTAAAGATAAGCCAAGCGCATCGTTATTTACTTTTACCTTACCTCAAGGTGTAAGACTTGAAGACAAACGATAATTCGCCGCAGAGCTCGTTGTTTGATCTTACCCCGGAAGAAAGCGACCTAGCATCGACGGATAAAAGTTCTGCGGATGATACCATGTCGACAGCGAACAGCTTTATGCCGTTGGCTGCTAAAATGCGTCCAAAAACTTTAGCAGATTATGTCGGACAAGAGCATATTCTTGGTAATAACTCACCCTTAGCCCAATCGATTGAACAAGGTCATTGTCATTCGCTTATCTTTTGGGGTCCGCCAGGCAGTGGTAAAACCACCTTGGCAGAAATCATTGCTCAGCATGCTAATGCTGAAATTGAGCGTGTATCGGCGGTTACCTCGGGTATAAAAGAAATTCGTAGCGCCATTGAAAAAGCAAAATTACGCGCGCAAGGTGAGGGCAGTAATAAGCGTCGTACGGTACTGTTTGTTGATGAAGTGCATCGTTTTAATAAATCACAGCAAGATGCGTTTTTACCGCATATTGAAGATGGCACCATTATATTTATTGGCGCGACCACAGAAAATCCCGCTTTTGAATTAAACCAAGCGTTATTGTCGCGCGCCCGTTTGTATACCTTAAAGAAATTAACGGGAGATGATTTAGCACAAGTATTACAACGTGCTATTACGCTATGTGAAAGTGAGGGTGAAAACGGACAATCACTGGTGATTGAACTGAGTGATGACGCTAAACAAAGCTTACTTAATCGCAGTGATGGCGACGCCAGACGGTTACTTAATTTATTAGAAAACTGTCTTGATAGTACCACCGCAATACGTGTAAGCAAGCCGGTAGATAAGCAAAACGAGCAGGGTGCTAACGTTAATGTTAAAACGATTACCGTTGAGCTTATAGCCCAAGTCGCAGGTAGCAAAATTGCCCTTTATGATAAAGGCGGCGATGCTTTTTACGATTTAATCAGTGCTTTTCATAAATCAGTGCGTGGTTCTAGCCCTGATGCTGCATTGTATTGGTATGCCAGAATTCTGACCGCTGGTGGCGATGCGCTTTATGTAGCCAGACGTTTACTGGCCATTGCCAGTGAAGATATTGGTAATGCTGATCCGCGCGCTATGCAACTGGCTATTAACGCTTGGGATACATTCCATCGTGTTGGGCCAAGTGAAGGCGAGCGGGCTATTGCTCAAGCTACAATTTATATGGCGCTAGCACCGAAGAGTAATGCTGTTTACCAAGCCTTTAATAAAGCGAAAGTATTAGCGCAGCAAACCTGTGATTTAGATGTACCTTTGCACTTGAAAAATGCTACCAGTAGTATCACCAAAGAGCTTGGTCATGGCAGCGAATATCGCTATGCTCATGATGAAGTAAACGCCTTTGCCGCAGGAGAAAATTACTTCCCTGAAGCATTAGCCAAAGCAGATAGCTCACATACCAGTTTGTATCAACCAACTGAACGCGGACTAGAGAAAAAACTCAAAGAAAAACTCGATTACTTAAACCAGCTTAATAGGAATAGCCATGAGCAGCGCTATTAGTAACTTTACTTTATATGCTTTTGTCGCCCTCGGTGGTGCCTGTGGAGCGAGCTTACGTTTTTATATTTCGCAATTAGTGTTAAATTGGCTCGGAAAAGGTTTCCCTTTTGCTACGTTGATGGTTAATATCACCGGCTCAT
>JALJPA010000164.1 GCA_022969215.1 Colwellia sp.
GGCTCTTTCGCCGACTTTTTCTGTCATTTTTTGCCAATCGCCACCAAAGCTCATAATAGGTTGAATAAACTCTTGCATGGCATCGTCTTCTGCATTTTCTAAACAGAATTTGGTTACTTCACTACCAAAAGCTTTAAGGATCTTTCCTTTAGAACCTAATATCTTTCTAGCCAATAAATCTAAGGCTTGAATACCGGTAGTACCTTCATATAAACAACTAATTTTAGTATCGCGCATCAGTTGTTCCATGCCCCACTCTTTAATAAGGCCGTGGCCACCAAAAACTTGCACACCATGACTAGTACATTCTAAACCTAGTTCCGTAAGGAAAGCTTTAGCAATTGGGGTTAATAGCGCCAGTTTAGTTTCTGCCGCTGCTTTTTCTTCTTCACAGGTACTAGCGTGACCGATATCTACTAACTGTGCTAAATAGGCAATCAGTGCTCGACCACCTTCCGCAATAGACTTCTGGGTTAATAACATGCGGCGAACATCGGGGTGAACAATTATTGCATCTGCTGGACCCTTAGGATTCTTCACACCTGATAAAGAGCGCATTTGTAGGCGATCTTTTGCATAAGCTAATGCGCCTTGAAATGATGCCTCTGCAGCAGCAACACCTTCAGTAGCCACACCTAAGCGAGCAACGTTCATAAAGGTAAACATGCAATTTAAGCCACGATTCACTTCGCCAATTAAATAACCTTTAGCGCCATCAAAGTTAATCACACAAGTTGCATTGGCGTTGATGCCCATCTTATGTTCAATTGAGCCACAAGAAACTGCATTACGATCGCTAAGAGCACCATCGTCTGTAACATTAAACTTAGGCACAATAAACAACGAAATACCTTTACTGCCCTCTGGAGAGCCAGGAATTCTGGCAATAACGATATGAACAATATTGTCGGATAGGTCGTGTTCACCGGCAGAAATAAATATTTTTGAGCCTGTTAAAGAATAGCTACCGTCATCATTTAATTCGGCTTTGGTGCGTAACATGCCTAAATCAGTACCACAATGTGATTCAGTTAAACACATGGTTCCCGTCCAAGACCCTTCAACTAATTTAGGGATGAATTGATTTTTTAGCTGTTCACTACCATGAGCTTCAATGGTCGCTAATGCGCCATGACTCAAACCTGGGTACATTGCAAAACTATGATTTGCACTAGAGAAAAGCTCGGTAATAGCGGTATTTAATGAATGCGGTAAACCTTGGCCACCAAAATCTACATTTTGCGCTAATGTTGGCCAACCACCTTCAACATATTGTTGATAAGCCTCTTTAAAGCCATCAGGTGTAGTCACCTCACCATTGGTCCAAGTACAGCCTTGTTCATCACCAATTTGATTAATAGGCGCGACAACTTGCTCAGTGAATTTTGCCGCTTCATTAATAATGGCATCAACCATATCTAAACTAGCATCTTCATAACCTAACTTTTGATAATGGCTATCGCAATTAAGTAGCTCTTGCATAACAAACTTAATGTCTCTGATCGGTGCTTTATACTCTGGCATGACTTTCTCCAATGATTAACTTTTGGGTTTGATAAATATACTGGTCTGAGGTCAGACCTATTCAAACAGTTGTTTGATTAAATCATGTTATTGGCACTTTTTAAATAGCATACATAAAAAAAGCTTAGTGACGTTAATCACTAAGCTTATATAAATTTACAAATAATGCACAAATCAGAGCACGATAAAGTTTAATCTTCTTGATTATTACTTTCAGGCTGTACGTTATAAGCATTATTTTGAGACTCTAAATAAGCGAATACTGTAGTAAATGCTTCTTCTTGATATTGCTTTAAACCCGTGTCTCTAAAATCAATATCAATTTGGCTTCTTGATAATTCTTTCTTAATAAAGCTACCGGCTAAAATTTCAACGTTCAATTCACTAATCAATTGAATAGCTGCTTCAATTTTAAAGCCAATAGGGCCGCCAGAAAACTTACCTTTTAAAGCACGACCTTTAATTTGTACATGAGTAACTTGGTAATCTTCCATTAACTTGGCAAAAGTAAATTGAAATTTTTGCACTTGCTCGGCATCGCCTGCATTATCTAGGCTAATTTTTTGTACACGTGTATGAGGAATATCATACAAGTTATTTTCTTTAGACATGATACAAATTATTGCATCATTGCTCTTAATTTCTACACCACAAGCTCTCATGGAAAAACCTCATTAAACGAATTGCCAATATTATATACTCATTATCATTCAAACTACACAAAGAACTAATTGGAACTAAGTATAATGACACTGAACTTTATGGAAGTTGACTTAGCTTACAGGTATCATTTCTTATAATTGCGTTAACTGAGTAAATTTGATGAAAAAAGTATGTGTGATCACCGGAGGTAGCTCTGGTATTGGTTTAAGTATTGTAAAACTCTTTATTGAAAATAATTACCAGGTGTTTAATTTAGATTTATCCCCTTCAACAGCAGGTGCTGACTGCAAAAGTGAGTACCGCCAATGTGACGTCACTAACACTCAACTAGTTAGCGAGATAATTGCAGACATTGCTAAGCAGCATACTATTGATGTTTTGGTATCTAATGCAGGTATTCATTTTTCTGCCAATATTGAAAATACCAGTGAAGCTGATTTAGATAAGGTCTTTAATATTAATGTTAAGGGTGCCTATGCCGCGATAAAAGCGGTGCTACCATCGATGAAAGCGAATAAAAATGGCGCAATATTGTTGATGGCTTCCGATCAGGCATTAATTGCCAAACAGAATTCTTTTGCTTATAACTTGAGTAAAAGCGCCCTCGCCTCTATAGCTAAAACTACCGCACTTGATTACGCTAGCTATAATATTCGTGCTAACGCAGTGTGCCCAGGCACCATTGAAACACCTCTATACCACCAAGCAATTGATAACTATTGTCAAAAATCAGGTGCGGATAAATCGGCAATACACCTTGAAGAAGAGAAATTACAACCATTGCAGCGTTTAGGGCAACCTGAAGAAGTAGCGGAGTTGGTGCTATTTTTAGCTTCAGATAAAGCCAAATTTATCACTGGTAGCTTGCAAGTGATTGATGGCGGCTATACCGCGCAATAACAATAAGATCCCGTAACAGACAAGACTTGCATATATAAAGGCCTCTACAATAACGTTATGACAATTAACATCATCGATCCGCATTTGCATTTATTTGCTCGTTCACGTGGCGATTACCATTGGCTTAAATCAGAAAACCCACCCTTTTGGCCAGATAAGTCGCTTATCCAGCAAGACTTTTCAATTGATGATTTAAGCAAGTGTTTAGCTCTGACGGGTAACATCAAGCTTAGGGGTTTTGTTCATATTGAAGCGGGCTTTGATAATACTAAACCTTGGCGTGAGCTTGAATACCTTGGTAGTTTAGCCTTTGCTAACCTAACCATTGAAGGCTTGCCTCATCCAAAGAGTCGAACTATTGCTAGCATCGATTTGTTGGCACAGCCTGAGCATTTTCAAAGAACATTACACAAGTTACAGCAGTATCTGAGTTTAATAGGTGTTCGTCATATTCTTGATGAACACGCTTATAGCATTTTAAGCAATCAAAACGTCCAGCAAAACTTTGCCAGCCTTAATCAAGTAACTGACTTTATATTTGAGCTGCAACTACCTCTGGCAGATGAAGATTCAAACAAAGTTATGCCGTTATTAATACAAACCATCACCAATAATGACCAACTGCGCTTTATCATTAACCATGCAGGCTTCCCACCTAAAAGCGCCTCAACTAATACTGATACTGATGAATGGCACTTATGGCAAAATCATATAAGCGAACTAGCTAAGTACCCCAATGTTTTTATTAAGTGTTCTGGTTGGGAGATGACAGATAGGCAATATCAAATGTCTTGGTTTTCAGCGGTAACAAGCTTTTGTATTAGCGAATTTTCAATTGAACGAGTAATGCTAGCCAGTAACTTTCCGCTGTGTTTACTTGGTAGAGGGTTAGGTAAGAAGCTGGCTAATGAGGTAGGCAATAAAAGTTATGCTGATTATTGGCAGGATATACTCGGCTCTAATCTTATTAAGCAGTGTAGTGAAAATGAAAAAAGCGCATTGCTGTATGACAATGCGCTTAAGGTTTACCAATTGTAAGTAATACTCAAATAAGCTTACTAAACTATTTAATAGTAACGTTTGGCGATCTTTTCACAATTGCATCGTTAAGTTCAATACCAATACCCGGCACTTCGGTCACCTGGAAAAAACCATCTACGGGTTGTGGGTCTTGTAAACATAACTCTCTGTTCCAGTCTTTAATCGCATAAGTATGATGTTCATGAATTAAGAAGTTAGGAATAGCCGTTTCTAAATGTAGTGATGCCGCTGTTGCAACCGGACCACCACAAACATGTGCCTGAATGCGAATATCGTAAACATCGGCATAGTCGCAAACTTTTTTCGTTTCGGTAAAGCCGCCACATAAACCAACATCAGGCTGTAATACATCAATGCTTTGATCTTCAAAATAAGGTCTAACATCCCATCGATGGTACAAACGCTCACCACCGGCAATTGGCACATTAACGTTATCCGAAACCTTTTTATGTACGGCTGGATTTAAGTAGTTAACCGGCTCTTCATACATCATACAACCAACTTCTTCGACAATTCTGCCCATTTGAATAGCTGATGCCGCGCCCATTAATGAATGCGATTCAAAAATAATATCGACATCTTCACCAACAGCATCACGTATAGCGCGTAATCGATTACCAAACAAACGCATTTGCGGTTTAGTAAATAATTTAGTGCGATCAAAAGATGAACTGCCATCACCGTTATAAACAATAGGGTCAACTTTTACCGCATCATAACCTTGTGCCACCGCTTTTAATGCCGCTTCTGCATATTGCTCCGGCTCAATGAGCTTCTTGATTTCGACATCCCAATCAAACTGAAGCTGACTGGCATAAGTACGTAATTTATCATTTACCTTACCGCCCAGTAATTGATAAACCGGTACACCCAAAGCTTTGCCTTTAATATCCCAAAGTGCGGTATCAATAGCGCTCATCGCGGAATACAACACAGGACCGCCGCCTAAGCCCCAAAAACTTTCGCGTAACATGCGTGACCATAAAAGCTCGGTATTAAAAGGGTTAAAACCAATAAGTATCGCTTCACTAATTTCTTTAATCATAGCAGCCGCTGCACTATGACCCCAATCATAAGCTAAACCTGCCTCACCAACACCGCTAATACCTTCATCGGTATGAATACGGATAAAAACAGGGTTCCAGCCAATGCGTTTAGGGCAATGGATATCAAAAACTTCAACGTGAGTAATCTTCATATTTTTCTCAATTCTTTTAGGTGAGGTTAACTAGCGAATATATAGCTTCGCTCTAGCGGCATCTTTTTAAATTATTTTTCTAAAGTGATCCGCAGTTATTGCGTTAAAGGTTAATAGTTTATTTGCAAAAGTAACAATACTAAAATGAGCTAATTAATAACCTCGCTTACTTAAAATATTACTTTTAAGTTAACTATTAACGCTTTGGAGGTGAGCTAAAGGGCAAAGCTAGGATCATTACGATAGACTCTTCTCAGCATAGCTGGCCATGCTTTTTGGCCACCAGTCTCGCCATCATGAACAATATTGGCTTGTGCTTTAATACCATCAATTACGCTTTGAGGGGCATAGATAGGCGGCATACCTGACGCCATTACTTTTAACTGTATCTGGCAAGCACGGGTTAAATCATACATATGCATAAAAGCATCACCAATAGTCTGGCCCATAGTTAATGCGCCATGGTTACGCAATAACATAAAGTTTTTATCACCTAAGTCATTTTGCAATCTAAGCTTTTCGTCATCATTAACCGCTAATCCTTCATAATCATGATAACTCATCGAGGCTAACGCAAACATAGAGTACTGGCTTATTGGCAATAAGCCTCCTTCAACACTGGCTACGGCAATTGTTTCATCAGTGTGTATATGCAAAGCACAGATATCATCATGGCGAACTTCGTGTAAAGCACTATGAATAGTAAAACCAGCCGGATTTATTTCAAAGGGGCAATCTTTATCAATGATATTGCCGTCGATATCAATTTTCACTAAATTTGAGGCGGTGATTTCTTCAAATGCCAAACCAAACGCATTGATCAAAAGGTGTTCGGTACCTGGAATACGCACAGAGACATGGGTATGAATAAGATCATCCCAACCATGCATTTGTAATAGTCGGTAACAAGCCGCTAAATCGACTCGTATTTGCCATTCTTGTGCTGATACTTTATTTTTTAAATCTAGTTTAGGCAGTTGCTGCATTTCAAAAGCTCTCTTCATAGTGATAAATAGTTTAGAAAAGTCGATAATATAGCTAGATTTTACCTGAGGAAGATCAGGCTATAAAGGCGTTTGGTTCGCTTTAGCGCTATTTAGAGCATCATTTTGATAATCGCTGCAACTATTAAGACAAATACCAGTATAGGTATAACTTTACTGTACTTACCTTGTTGTTCTTCTGTCATGGGCTTACCAAACTTCTCCCCTAAAGTAACCATCAAGAACACAGCAAAAAATACGCAAGCTAAAATAATTATTAATGTCATTTTTTTCTCTTTATATTTATTTTTTAAGTAGTTTTTTATACCCTGTTTTCGCAAAATCGATTACCATAGCGTTTAGTGCAACTTACCATTTTATATCGCTATGCAGCAAACCGATAATTTTTACCAAAAACGTCGTTTTATCATCAAATTAGGCAAAGCTTTACATAAGCTAGGTTCTACCGCTTATCGCCTAGAAGACAACCTTTTATCTATTGCTAAATTTCTTGATATTCGCGCTTCATTTATCATTACGCCGACGGCACTTACCTTTATCTTATCTGATGATGAAGATGATCAGCAATATAATCATTTAGTTCGGGTTAGCCCTGGAGATATAGATCTTGGCTCTTTAGCGCGTATCGATGAACTTGTTGATGAATTAATCGATGGCCAGCGTACTTTAGAGGAAGCAATTGAGCGCTTAGCTGAAGTAAAAAACAAACCAGCTCCGTATGGCACATTTCTATCCTTTTTAGCTTTTGGCGCCTCAAGTGGCGCCTTTGCTATGCTAATGCATACCAGTTGGCACGATGTCTTCTGGTCGGCCATCTTAGGCTGGGTTATTTTTGGCTTTGTTCTTTGGGCGGAAAAATCTCGCCGTATGGCGGATTTACTTGAGCCCCTAGCCGCGCTTTCAGCATCATTGCTAGCTTCAGCAATATCAATATTTGATCCTAGTATCAATATACCCATGGTCATTCTCTCAAGCATCATAGTATTTATACCCGGATTATCGTTAACCGTTGGATTGTCTGAACTTGCTGCGCGACATTTAATGTCAGGTACCGCGCGTATCATGGACAGTATCATGATGTTATTTAAGCTTTACTTCGGTGCCGTCTTAGGTATGGCATTAGGTAACTTGATGTGGGGAAGCGCGGTCTTTGTTCCTCCTGAAACTATGCCGGTGTGGACCTCATGGCTTGCAGTAACAACCTTGTCAGCAAGTTTAGTTGTGCTATTTAAAGTCAGGTTAAAAGACGCCCCTTGGGGCATGATTGCGGGCTATATCGCCTTTGGTGTTAGCATCTGGGCAAGTACATACTTAGGTGTCGCCTTAGGTGCTTTTGTTGGCGCTTTCGCCCTTGGTTTATACAGCAACTTGTTTTCACGGGTGATGAACTTACCTTCCAGTATTGTCAGGATACTCGGCTTAGTTGTATTGGTACCTGGCTCTAAAGTCTATATTGGTTTAAATAGTGCTATCTCTGGGCAGAATATGCTAAATGTGCCCGATTTAGGTTCACAAACATTTTTGATATTTATGTCACTGGTTGCAGGTATTATCTTTTCCAATGCGGTATTACCACACGGTAAAACTTTATAATCAATAAAATGAATATCTGGAATTAAAATGGCGTAATTGATTAACATCGACAATCGTTAATTACGGAGATTCAGCTCCTTTTTTTACCTTAATTTTACTGCGGTGCTCACTCTAAACTGCATCTATACTTAGGAGAATATACCCTGCCTTTGTTTATTTATGCCGAGTTATTTGTTACTTATCTTAAGCTGTATTATCACTACCACCTCTACTTTGGCTCAACAAGTCAAAGTACCGATCACCATAGAAACAGATATTTACCACTACGCTCAAGAGATAATAGCGGGACAAGCGGTGTTAGATATTAAAGACTTCTCTGGACCTCATTCACAAAGAGCTGTGGTGGAATTTATATTAATCCAGCAGGCGCTCGCCTTAGGCGGCTCAAACATTGAGTTTTCTTTTACTCTCGGTAATTATGATGCAAGAAATATCAAACTGCTACAGTCTGGTTTGCTACTGATTAATTTCGACTCTATGTGGCTCTCTCAAATCAGTGCTTATAGTGAAGAGGTCTATATTTCTGACGCTATTATAAGAAAAGGTGAATATTGGGCTGGCTTGTATACCGCAATAGATAACAAAAAGGCTTTGGCAACCAAGACCTTAACCGACTTTAAAAAACTCTCTGTCGTTTCGAATAAAAACTGGTATGTAGACTGGAAAACGTTAACTCAGCTAAACCCTAAAGCTTTGATTCATGATGAAGAATGGCTTTCGATGGCTAAGCTTGTGAGCATGCAATGGGTTGATATTATGCTAGCTCCCTTTACACTAGTTAAACCCTTTAGTTACCAAGGAGGCGGATATCAAATCATTGCTATTGACGGGGTAAAAGTAGCCTTAAATGATAGTAGACATTTTATTATTTCCAAAAAACATCCCCAAGGAAAAGAGGCTTACCTCGCTTTGCAAAAGGGGTTAAAAATACTGAGGCAACGTGGAACTATAATCAAAGCCTTTCAACAGTCCGGCTTTTTTAATGAGCAAGTTCAAGACTGGCATATTATTAATACTCGCTTTCTTACCACAAATAAAATAGCTGCTAGTCACTAACCTTTTGCCTTAAAAAATATAAAACGCCTCTCCTTTTTTTGCACAAAAAGACTAACTCATTAATTTTATTAACAAACAATCTTATTGATAATTGTTATCATTAAGGTTATTATAAGCACCATTATTTAAGGGTCACTTTCACGCTGAGAATTATATGTACGTTTGTATTTGCCATGGTGTTACCGACACACAAATTGAGTCGGCAATTGATAATGGCGCAGAAACTATGAAGCAGTTAACAAGTGAGCTTAATGTCGGTTCGCAATGCGGCAAGTGCTGTCAATGTACTAAACGGGTACTGAACAGAAAGTTATTGCAAATTGCTGAAGCACAACCCAAAGTAGCTTAAACTGAGCAATTAGCTTTCATAAAAGCCTGCCACATTACCAACCCGATAAAATACTAATCCATCATCGCCTGCAAATAATTTTCTATACCTGCATGGTCAATAATATATTGTTGTGATTCAATCCAATCAATTTGCTCTTCTACATTTTCTAGCAAGTCTTCTGCTAAATCCCTACTAATATAATCTTCTAGCTTTTCACTCTCTACAATAAGTGCTTGTAAAGCCTTTCGAGAAACATACTCTAAATCCATATTAGCTTGTAGCATCTCCGCCGCATGTTCACCTATATGTAAACGTCCCAGATCCTGTAAATTGGGTAAGCCTTCCAAAAATAATATCCGCTCAATCAAGTCATCTGCTTGCTTCATTTTTTCAATAGAAAGCTTGTAGTCGGCTTTGTTAAGCTTATCTAAGCCCCAGTTTTTATACATGCGAGCATGTAAAAAATATTGATTAATTGCTATTAACTCAATACCTAAAGCACTATTAAGCAGCGTAAGTATTTGTTTATTGCCTTTCATTATGACTCCCCTTACCCTGGTAAATGTTGACCCATATGTGATTGGATATAATTTTGCAAGCCTACTTTATCAATAAGACCGAGTTGTTTTTCAAGCCAATAAACATGATCTTCCTCAGTATCTTCAAGTAACTTCTCTAGAATCTCTCGGCTTTGAAAATCCCCCTCACTCTCACATAAAGTGATAGTGACTTTTAGCGCAGCCACCACTTCCATTTCAAGAATTAAGTCATTCTTAAGCATACTAGGCACATCACTACCAATAAGTAAATCTCGGCGAGATTTTAGGTTAGGGGTACCTTCAAGGAATAAAATACGCTTGATTAACGCATCGGCATGGGTGATCTCTTCTTGCATTTCATGATCTAGTTGATCATAAAGTTTATCTAATCCCCAGTCTTGATACATACGCGAATGAGTAAAGTACTGATCAATTGCTGCTAATTCATTGTGTAACAAGCCATTTAGACTAGCTATAACTTTTGCATTACCTTTCATCTGACACCTCAATATAACAAGTTAAAAAACACTGATATTTGCTTGCCTTAAAGCCTAGTTGAAAGATCAGGGTTTATCGAATTATTCGACTAATTATCTGTTACTAAGTGTTTATTTTATAAGTGAAAACTATTAGCATTTGCATTATTAATTATGACTAGATTATCCGTATTAAAATGAGCTAACATCAGGTAAAGTTCATCAAAACTCTAAGGTTAAATTGTCAATAAGCATAACAAATAGCCGTCTAAACTTCTAAAACTTGATAATATCAAGAAATCAATATAGAATCCGCGTCCTAAAGAATTTTTGTGTTAATGAAGATGGTAAGAATCCATCACTGTTCCCGCAACTGTAAATGAAATAATATTGAGCTTCACCACTAATATAATTTCAAAGTCAGATAGCTAACCAAAAAAACTATACTCATAGCAAACGGATTAAAATAAGAGATTACTTATTTAATTCGATTGGTATTATTTATTACCGTGCGGGAAAACACGAGTTTATTTATGTCGACACTCCTTAATATCTCTCAGCTAAGCTGGCAAGTTCAAAATAAAGCCATCTTACAAAACATTAACTTCAATGTCCGCAAAGGTGAAGTGATCGGTATTATTGGTCCCAATGGTGCGGGAAAAACTAGCCTATTACGCTGTATAACCAATCAAAACAATATTCT
>JALJPA010000165.1 GCA_022969215.1 Colwellia sp.
GAGGTAAGGTGAACACCCAATGGGATGTTTACCCTTGAGTAAGAGCGCTTCAACGCGTTGTTGCCATTGCTCTGATTTGAGTGCACTACATTGCGGGCAGCTACGGTGTCTACAACTGTTGTACCACACGCCATTTAAGTGACCATCTTCACAATAAACACTGTGACCACCTAAAGATTCGGTTCGACAACGCATTAATTGCTCTGCGGCTTTGATTTGATAAAGCGGTAGCGCATGATTTCTTTGGTAGTGAGTAAAACTCGCTTGTAGAAAGCCTTGCACTGTCGGTTTTTTCATGGAATTAACAGTAGGACGATAACGCTAAATTAGCTAATCAGATAAGAGGGATTGCTGTTAAATTTGAGTGCCAACAAGAGCGGATTGTGATTCTCCGAGCTTGCTCGGCAAATTTAACAGTTTATTAAGAGGCAAAACCCCTTCTTTCTACAAGATGAGATTAATCGTCCCTAATTTTATAATACCAAGAGATTACTTTATTGTTCAATTTGAATCAATGACTTAAAAATCAAGGTGAGAGTGGTTGATGTGTGAAAGGCGGAATTATTCCTGCTTTCTTGTAGAAAGGAGGAAATACGGTATACTGTACAGGTATACAGTGTATGTTTGAGGTTATTATGGCATCTCCATTTTTAAATTATATATCCGAGAAGATGCGTTTAAAGCGTTATGCTAAGAGAACGATTCAAAGCTATGTTTATTGGATCAAAGCTTATATAAACTTTAATGGTCAGCGCCATCCTCTGAGCTGCCATGATAAGGAAGTTGAGCAATTCCTCTCCTATTTAACAAACAAGCTTGATGTTGCACCTAACACGCAAGGTATAGCGCTTAATGCTCTAGTTTTTTTATATAGGGGAATTCTTTTAAAGCCCTTAACCCTTGAGCTCAATTTTAATAAATCTAAACAACATACAAAATTACCTGTGGTCTTAACCCAAGCCGAGGTCACGGCATTATTAACAAAGATAGTAAGTCGTTATGCTTTGCCGTGCCAATTAATGTATGGCAGTGGTTTACGTTTAATGGAAGTAGTCCGTTATCAGATTTGTTTTAGCTCAAGAGGGGCTCGAAGGGTAACTTTGACGTTTAAGAATAAAAAATCCGCACTGAAAAGTGCGGATTACTATTTTTACTTTAGTTTTTACTTTAGTTTTTACTTTTATATTTAATTAGGGGGTTAATGAAAGCGTTTAATGCTTCGCATTAACAGACCTCAATTATGCTTTTTTAGTTTTAATGTAATCGTTAACTAAGTCGGCGAGAATGTTCAGTGGTACCGGACCATTCTTTAAAATGACGTCATGAAATTCACGAATATCGAACTTATCACCTAACTCAACCTTGGCATGTTCGCGTAGTTCAATGATTTTGTTCATACCAATTTTATAAGCCGTTGCTTGTGATGGCATAACTACATGGCGCTCTACCATTTTAACAGCATCAGATACCGAGTTTGGAGTATTGCTGGTGTAGTACTCTATACCTTGCTTAAGCGTCCACTTTTGCGTGTGCATACCCGTATCAACAACTAAACGACATGCACGCCATAGTTCCATTGCTAAACGACCAAAATCAGAATAAGGGTCTTGGTATAAACCAATTTCCTTTGGAATCATCTCTGAATACAATCCCCAACCTTCGGTATGAGCAGTATAACCACCAAATTTACGGAACATTGGAATGCCCGTTAATTCTTGCTTGATAGCTAATTGCATATGATGACCCGGAATACCTTCGTGGTACGCTAAAGCCGCCATTTGATAAACTGGCATAGCTTCCATATCGTAAAGATTGGCGTAATAAATACCAGGGCGTGAGCCATCTGGAGCAGGGCGCTGATAAAAGGCTTTACCCGCAGATTGCTCTCTAAAGGCTTCAACCGCTTTTACTTTTAATGCTGCTTTTGGCTTGGTTAAAAATAAGGTGTCTAAACGGCCTTCCATATCATCGATAAGGGCAACGGCTTCATCGATATAACGTTGTTTTCCTTCCGCAGTTGCAGGGTAGTAAAACTGTTTATCGTTACGCATAAATTCGAAAAATTCATTCAAGTCGCCGTTAAAGCCAACTTTTTTCATAATAACGCGCATTTCATCATGAATGCGTGAAACTTCACTTAAACCAATGTTATGAATTTGCTCTGAGGTTAAGTCCGTAGTGGTGGTACGTTTTAAAGCGTTGTTGTAAAAGGCTTCGCCATCAGGGAACTTCCATGCGCCATCACGATTGTCAGCTTTTTTCTCAAGCGCCGTTAAGTAAGTTACTAATTGCTCGTAACCTGGTTTTAAGCTGTCAATCAATGCAGTTTTCACTTCAGAAATTAAGACTGATTTTTCTTCATCGCTGATGTTTAGCTTGTTCACTTTACGGGTGAAGTCGGCAAAAATGGTGCTGTTTTCTGCTTGATCAAATGGTGCGCCAACTAGAATGTTTTTTGAGTCTCTAATAACGTGAGGAAAAACGAATTTAGGGGCAATAATGCCTCTTTCTTCACGTAATTTAAGCTGCTCAACAAGCTGTGTTAACAGCTTTTTCGCGCCATGTACGCGGGCAATGTAATCTTGAGCTTCTTTTACATTACTAATTGAATGTTGGTTAATTAAAAATGCAGGTATTTGTGAATGTGTACCAAACATTTGATTTACGGGGTAATCATGAAAGCGCCATTTGTAGTCAGCAATGTGGTTTTCAAAATTTTGCATGTATAAGCCATGACTTATTTGCGTTTGTGCATCTAGAGTTGTAACGTCAATTGCTTTTATTAACGCTAGATTTTCTTTGGCAAAGGCAAGCTCTTGTGCAGCATTTTCTTCTGAAAAATCGTTCCATTTGTCGTAATCTTTTTTAATGCCTAAATAAGTTTGTCTTACCGGGTTACGATCAACGCCTTGCTTGAAGATAGTATCGAATAACGCATTAGCCTGCTCTGAGGCTGTTTGTGTTGTAATTGTCGAAGCACTTGCAGCGGCCGCTGTTTGTTTATTATCTTGTTGGGCGACTTTTTCTGCTGAGCAAGCACTCAATAAAGCTGTTGCGACAGCAACAACTAATAGGGATTTCTTAAAGGTCATATGATTCTCATCTAACTTATATTATTTTAACTGGCTCTAGTGTGCCCAAGGTATATGTCTAATTCAATAAAAGCTCGATAGATTGTTATAAAATTACGACCAATAGGTGACGTGTGCGGTATAAAGGAAGTAAACTTAGTGATAACAATACTTCTAAGCGTCAATGGAAACCTAATTAATGAAATTTACCCTTGGCTTTAGAAAAGTTAAACACGAAGATATAGACTTTTTACTGTCATTACGTCGAAAAACCATGACCCAGCATTTGCTCGCGGCAGGTATTCGTATGACCGACGAACAACATTTAGCCCGCATCAAAGAACATTTTTATGAGAGTCACATTATTTTAGCTGACCGTAAACCCATTGGTTTAGTCAAAATGGGCGTGGTTGCTCTTAATAATACCCATAAAAGTTTACACATTAGGCAGATACAAATTATGCCTAAATACCAAGGTAAGGGCGTAGGAAGTAGGGTGATAACGGTAGTGAAAAAGCGGGCTTTACAATTATGCTTACCGATCACCTTAAATGTTTTATTGAAAAACCCGGCAAGGGGGTTGTACCTGCGCCATGGCTTTCAAGTAGAGAAGAAGACTCGCTTGGAATACCAGTTACGTTGTCCACTAGAAGTGATTGCCGCTTAAGTTAGTTAACTTGTTAGCGACAATCATTATGTTCAAACTCAGTAAAATTATCGAGTAAAGAGCTTAATAAATAAGTCCATTACGTTTTACTTTATTCGGATCAATACGTGAAGGTGTAATTGAGCCATCAACCAGTGGCGTTGTCGCTATTGCCAACATTTTAATAACTTGCAACATTGATGGTAAGTTCAAGCTGTTAATATCATCGGTGACTTGATGATAATGTTGATCTTTGTCTAGCTGCGTACTACTAAAGCTATGTGCCGGAACACCTAGTCGAGCTAGGGTGGCATTATCAGAGCGATAGAATAAGTTTTGTTTAGGATAAGGGTCGGCATAAACTTTTAAGTTTTGTGGTGCCAGCGCTTGGTTTAATTGCTCACCAAGATTTGATCTATCCATACCCGTCATCCAGACAGTACCTTCACCAAAGACCGCAGGTTTACCAATCATCTCAATGTTAATCATGGCGGTAATTTGCTGTGGGTCTACTTGGCTAGAAAAATGACGTGAGCCAAAACCACCAATCTCTTCGGCACTAAAAGCGGCGAACATTAAGGTTCTTTCATTATTGCCCATTTTGGCAAAATGATTGGCTAAATTGATAATGGCGGAAACACCGGAAGCATCATCATCGGCACCATTAAATATTTGATTACCTTGCTGGGCTTTATTGCTAGGTGTTCCATCCACACTCGGCTTAACACCTAAGTGATCATAATGCGCGGAATAAAGAACAATCTCATTTGGCTTGCTTTTACCAGGTAAAATGCCAATAACATTATTTAAGCGGGTATCAGCCACTTGGGCAGTGCCTTTAACGGTAAAGGTTTTTACTTTACTAATATCTGTTAACGCGATAACGATAACGCCGCCTTGGGCATCTTTACTCTCTTCTGCAGTAACCAACTTAGTTAAGCCGCGAGCAAAGTAACTTTGATAACGTTTGAAACTCTTTTCATGTTTTGGATGTAGTAAAACGAGGTGTTGACCACCTTGGTTATTTAATTCACGTAGCGACTTACGTAAATTATCATTCTCACCAATCATTACCGTATTGACCGTTTGGTCTTTACTGCTAGAGCTAAGCTGCCATGCAATGTCTGTTTCTGTTGTTGCCATTGCTAATGATTCACTGGCAATAACTTGACCATTAATTTCAACACTAAGCGCAGCCGGGGTGATCTTTTGTACTGAATAATATTGTTTAAAGTTGGGTGCGCTCTGTGCGGGCACTAGGCCTACTTCGTTAAAGCGTTTAGCGATAAAGTCAGCTGCTTGGCGGATTTCCAAGGTGAAGTTATCTCTGCCTTTTAGTTCATCACTGGCTAGGTAGGTAACATCTTTGGTCACTTGCGCTAGGGTGATGGTGTTATCTATGCTCGCTGGGACACTTTGCTGGCTATTCTTGCCAGAGCCAAAATCTATATTACTACAGCCGGTTAGCGATAAACTGGCAAGCGAGAGTAGCGTTAGTGATGTTGCTAAGGCAATGGGCTTTAAGTGCATTTTGGTACGGGTGCTAGTCATTGTTTTTGTCGTTCTTTTAGTCATGAAAGGCGAGTCTCTTACTTGAGTTTTATGGTTTCAACCAATAGGGTTTCTTCACCGGAAGTTAACCACATTTGGCCATCTTGAATACTGCATTGAAAATCCATATTTCGGCTAAGTAGATTAACCAAAGCTTCACAGGTACTTGGCTCGAATTGCTCTATGGTTAAGCGTTCAAATTTATTCAAGTTCTGTTCAACTTGTGACCACCAAGTCTTCACGCTTGTGCCATAACAATAAAGCTTTACCGCTTTTGCTTGGTTACAGGCTTTTTTCAGGCGCTTTTCATCTAGCTGTCCTAGTTCAATCCATAGGTTAATTTCATCGCTGTAATTAACTTGCCAAACTGCGGCTTCGGTTTCATCACTCAAGCCTTTACCAAACCGTAAGTCTTGGTGAGCATTGAGGATAAACGCCATTAAACGCACCATTACTCGTTGTGGCGTTTCAGAAGGGTGTTGTGCAATGGTAAGTTGCAAGCTGTCGTAATAATTACGATCCATATCGGCAAGTTCGATATTGGCTTTGTATATAGTTGCTTTAAGGGCCATGTCTGCTTAGAGGTAATAAATAATGGCGGTATCATAACAGCATGATGCTGACTTGCCAAAAGAGAGCTACAGGGAAAGTTAAGCGAGAGATAAATGCTGAGCACAATATACTTTTTCAGTCATCTTAGTTACCATTCGCGCCATAATTTATAACCAATGTCCTTAGGGTCTTTATGCTTTTTTTATCACTGATTTTTGTCGGTGCCTTTTTATTGTTTCAAGTGCAACCCTTAATTGCCAAAGTTATTTTACCTTACTATGGTGGTGGCGCAGCAGTGTGGACGGCTTGCTTGTTATTTTTTCAAGCCTTTTTATTACTTGGCTATTTTTATGCCCATAAACTCAGCAAAATAAAAGTAGTTAAAACACAGTTTATCCTACACACCGCTTTGCTTCTGGCGAGTTTACTGGTCTTGCCCATTGGTTTACCTCAAAGTATCACCATTGAAAATATGCTACTAACAGAGTCACCTCTAGCCTCAATTTTGACTCAGTTAGTACTTGCCGTAGGCTTCCCTTATTTTTTACTGGCAAGTACCGGACCTTTGGTGCAACGCTGGTTAACTTTTGTTGATAAGGAAAGGTTACCTTACAAACTGTATTCTTTGTCTAATTTTGCTTCATTGCTAGCGTTATTGAGTTTTCCTTTTGTCTTTGAGCCTTTACTTACCTCTGCGAACCAATCGCTATTATGGTCAGTTATCTACGCTATTTATGTGATGCTGTTTATCTTGGTGATGAAAAGAGTTTATGGACAACTTGCCAGTCCAGAAGTTGACGTTGTTATGATGACGAGTGAGCTAAACACTAACGACAGCATCAGTAAGGTGTATTTAGCTTTGTGGGCAGCATTGTCTGGTTTAGGAGTTGTATTACTAGTCGCGACAACTAATGCTATGACCCAAAATATTCCGCCGGTACCCTTTTTATGGATACTACCACTTTGTCTGTATTTGCTAACCTTTATCATTAGCTTTCATAGCCCTAAATGGTATGTTCGTTCCTATTGGTTTGCCTTATTCAGCTTGACTGCGGTACTGGCGATTTTTATGTTTTTCATTGGCTCACAATTTGACATCATTTCACAGCTGGTCATTTACTCTTGTATTTTATTTACCGCTTGTATGATCTGCCATGGTGAATTAGCACGATTAAAACCCGGCGCTAATGGCTTAACTCTATTCTATTTAGTGCTGTCGTTAGGCGGCTTTTTAGGCAGCGCCTTTGTTGCCTTTGTCGCGCAGAATATTTTTGACCAATTCCTAGAATTCCCTCTTGCGGTGTTAGCGCTATTTTTACTTTTTGCTTGTTCATGCTGGGTATTAAAATGCCAGAATAAATGGTTATTGCCGCTCAGTATTACAGCATTTGTTTTACTATCGGTGCTGTTTTTATATTTTAATCAATTGTTTATAAAGAATGATATTCATAGTGAACGCAATTTCTATGGCATTTTGAGTGTTAAAGATATCAAGGTGGGTAATGAAGTTGAACGCCGATTAATAGATGGCAGCACATCTCATGGCACCCAGTCTCAACAAGAAAGTAAGCGTTATACTCCTTTGAGCTATTATCGTAAAGAAACAGGTGTTGCGCTCGCTTTTGCACAAATGCGCCATTATAAACAGTTAACGTTAAAATCATCTAGCTCTGTCAATGTTGGCTTTGTTGGCTTAGGTGCAGGGACGTTGGCTGCCTATGGTAAGAAAGGTGATAACTTTACCTTTTATGAATTAAATCCGGCAGTTATTGAGACCGCAACAAGCTATTTTACTTACTTAGATGACTCTGCTGCAGATATCAACTTGCTGCTTGGTGATGCGCGTGTTTCATTAACGCAAGAGAGAGTAGGTGAAGCAAGGCCGCTTTTCGATTTGTTAGTGGTCGATGCATTTTCGGGAGACAGTATTCCACAACATTTATTGACCCAAGAAGCGATCGCTCTTTACTTAAAAAATATGAGTGATTATGGCGTTATTGTCATTCATGTCTCGAACAGTCACTTAAATTTACTACCTTTAATGCGTGGCTTAGCAGCAGATCAACAGATGGCTATCCGATACTTTCATACCAGCGCTGAACAAGCACATGAGCATGATACTCAATGGGTTTGGTTAAGTAAAAATGAGCAATTGATGAACGACATCCTTGTTAGAGCATATCAAAGCGAATGGCCTGATGATGAAGATAACAAGGTATTATGGACCGATGCGCACAGCAGTTTAATGTCGGTATTAAAGTAGCTGATAAATGGCAGTGCTAACACGAGGTAGAAATTGTTTAAAAAAGTAAGATAAAAGTTTTTATCTTACTTTTTATTTCTTAATTGTCTTATTACCAACTGCCGGTGTTTTCCATACTTAACCACGGTTCTTGTGGCGCTAGCGAGCCATTTTTTTGCAATAATTCGATAGCGATACCATCGGGTGAGTTTACAAAGGCCATATGACCACAACGCGGCGGTCGGTTAATGGTTATGCCAGCGTCTTGTAATTTTTGACACGTTTGATAAATGTCATCAACTTCAAAAGCTAAGTGACCAAAGCTGCGTCCTGCAGAGTATTCTTCGGTAGAGCCCCAGTTGTAAGTCAGTTCAACTTCAGGGCCGCCAATTTCAGTGGCTAAGTACACTAAGGTAAATTTACCCGCGGCGACTTCAGTTCGTCTAGTCTCAATCAAGCCCAGTTTATCGATATAAAAATCAAGGGATTTGTCTAAATCTCTTACGCGTACCATGGTATGTAAAAATTTCATAAAGCTCTCTACTTGCTAAAAGAAGGTTAAGTTAAATTGGTCAAGTTGGTTATCTTGAATAAGGAGGCAGGGCGGCAATGTGTCTTCGACCTTTTACGTATATACCCAAACCACATGAAAATGTTGGTTTCAGCTGGAGTTAAAAATGCCTTTTGGCAAGGCATTGATTGAAGAGAATGGTTGATCAGGAGAATATGCTCCTGCATTCTCTAAGAAACTACATCCGTGTAGCGTCCTTGTCGAAATCAATAACGCAGCATAAAGCATTTTTAAACCAGCCCTGCGGGGATGTCTGAGCAAATAATACTCTTCATTACTTCCTTTTTTAAGGGAATAACCATTAATAAAAGAAAGCGCCTTGATCATGAATCGCTCAAGCATCCTGAAACACACATCTTCAAGTCGCTTGGGTATACTATCACAGTGCTGAGTTAGCATTTTAATTGACGGCCAATAAAAAAGTTGTAATAAAGCCATTTTTTTGCAGAAAACGCCCTAATCGGGGGAAGTTTAAAAGAATCGTTTTTTTTGATCATTGACGATGAATTAGGTGATGGTAAATAAAATAGCTAGAAAGTTAAAATTAAGTTAATGGCAGTGACAGTGCAGGTACTTTTACTCTACAATATGCTGCTTTTAAAAAATCATTTACATATAGAGAATAAAATGAAAAAAATATTATTCGTCTTACTTGCTGTTTTTACTTTAGCAGCTTGTAAAACAACGCCGGTTTATAATATCGAGCAAGGAAATGTGCCAGCGGGTGTTACGGCGAAGCAAGTAGAAAAAAATATCGTCAAGGCGTTAACTCAAAAAGGGTGGCAAGTTAAAGCGAATAACCATAAAGTTATTTTAGCTGAGATCATGGTGAGAACTCACACGGCAAGAATAGAAATAACATTCGATGCTAACCACTACGCTATTAACTATGTTGACAGCACCAACCTAAAATATAATGCCAAAAAGAATACTATTCATAAAAACTATAATAATTGGATAATTTATATAGATAGATTAATTCAAACGGGCTTAGTTGAAGAGAGCTATAGCAACTAAAAACTAAGGCTTAATGACTGTTTACTTCGAGAATGAAAGTAACACTATGTTATGAATGTATAGTATAGCAAGGGCCTGATTTTTAAACAAAACAGGCTCTTTGTTTTTATTATCATTATCTCGGTAAACAAGTTTGTAGACTAAATAGCATTTTGGTAAAATGTTCGGCAATAAAATAAAAAATCACACAAGTTATTACAATTACTGCAAAAATAAGAATAATGAAAGTTTATATAAACAATATTAATGTATGGCTTCAAGGCCTAGATAATCGCTTATCGCTGACCTCATGGGCGAACAACGAATTAAAGCTAGCAGAGGACTTTATCATCCCCAAACCTCAGTATTATCCTAAGGGGCAATTAAGACGATTAAGCCCATTCAGTAAGATAGCCCTGCATTGTTTGGATATTCCACCAGCATTAAGTCAAAACTTACCCTTAATATTTGCTTCTCAGCATGGCGATTTAGCAAAAACAATCACGCTAATTAAAGACGCCGCCTTAGGCGAAGACTTGTCACCGACCAAATTTGCGTTGTCAGTTCATAACGCCACCACGGGGTTATTTAGCATAGCAACCAATAATACTGCGGCAACTACTACCATTAGCGCAGGATCTAATACTTTTGTTGAAGGCCTCATTGAAGCAAGTATGCAGTGTCAGCAAAGCAATACCGCGGTTATTTATAGTTATTGTGACTTAGATGTACCCGAGGAATATCGCCAATTTGAGCTGTACAAACCAGCTCGCTGCATCACCATGCTCCTTTCAAGTAAAAGTGGAGGCGATAATTTGGCAGCCATTGATATAGCCTTAAATAACGCTAAAGTAGACAGTGAAAATACATCGCCAGCAGAGTTGAGCTTTATCCAACATTTTTATAGCCGCAATGAACAAACAATATCAAGTGGCAACTACACACTCTCTTTGGCTTTTACTCAATGAAATTAGTCAATTACTATTGGCGAGTTTTAGCGACTGGGCTATGTTTTATTAGCTTTGGTTTAGGCGCGCTATTTATTTCTTCTATTATATTTCCGCTACAAACGTTATTTATCAAGGATAAAAGAAAGCGCAGTAAAATCGCGCGCTATACCATTCATAAAGCTTTTCGGTTTTTTGTTTTGATGATGAAATTCTTTGGTGTGCTCAGCGTAGAGTTAGAAGACTTTGCTCAGCTGGAAAATTTACGGGAA
>JALJPA010000166.1 GCA_022969215.1 Colwellia sp.
GGCGTCAGTAATCGCTGAGCAAGACTTCACCACTCAGTTAAATCGTCAACATAAAGGTCTAACGCCCACACAAGCTCAAGAGAGATTATTACGTAATGCAATTGATCGACCGATCAGTATTTATGAAGTACATGCTGCTTCTTGGCAGCGTAATTCTGAGCAAGTTGCCAAGGGTGAAAGCGGCTATTTAAGTTATCAAGAGTTGGCAGAAAAGCTCGTGCCCTACGTAAAAAACATGGGTTTTACTCATATTCAGTTGATGCCGATAAGTGAATTCCCTTTTGATGGTTCTTGGGGCTATCAACCGATAGGTATGTTTGCGCCAACCCGTCGTTTTGGCAGTATTGCCGATTTTCAGCAACTAGTTGATGCTTGTCATCAGCAAAATATCGGTTTGTTGATTGATTGGGTGCCAGGACACTTTCCCAGTGATGAGCATGGCCTAGCTAAATTTGATGGTAGCCATCTATTTGAACATGCAGACAAACGGCAAGGATTTCATCCTGATTGGCAAACCCATATTTATAACTATGATCGCGGAGAAGTGAAAAGCTTTTTAATTTCTAATGCGATGTATTGGTTTGATTGTTTTAATATTGATGGTTTACGAGTCGATGCAGTCGCTTCTATGTTGTATTTAGACTATAGCCGAGCCGACGGCCAATGGTTAGCCAATAAATATGGCGGCAGAGAAAACTTAGCCGCAATTGAATTGCTAAAACAAGTCAACCTACGTTGTTATCAACAACATCCAGGCATCATGATGGCGGCAGAAGAGTCCACTGCTTGGCCTGGCGTAACTCAATATACCGAACATGGTGGTTTAGGTTTTGGCTATAAATGGAATATGGGCTGGATGAATGACAGCTTAAGTTATATGACACGTGATCCCTTGTATCGCAGTCATCACCATAATGAAATGACCTTCTCACTCCTGTATGCCTATAGTGAAAACTTTATTCTGCCACTTTCACATGATGAAGTGGTCCATGGTAAAGGTTCTTTACTCAATAAAATGCCGGGAGATGACTGGCAGAAATTTGCCAATTTACGTGCTTACTTTGCGTTGATGTGGGCGCATCCAGGGAAAAAGTTACTTTTTATGGGCGGTGAGTTCGCCCAGCGAAATGAATGGAATCATGATTATTCATTAGACTGGCATTTACTTGAACATAGTGATCATCAGGGAATGCAGCAATTGATCAAGCAACTTAATAGATTATATTGCCAATCTCCTGCCTTGTATGAGCTAGACCATAAACCCAGTGGCTTTCAATGGCTTGATGAGAATAATGCACAGCAAAGCATTTTTAGTTTTATTCGTTTTGCTAAAGATTTAATCGAGCATGTCGTGGTGGTGAGTAATATGACACCAAATCCAGTACAAGAATTTAGAGTCGGAGTGCCGAGTCATCATGATTATCGGGTGATTTTTAATAGCGATGCTGAAAAGTTTGCCGGCTCTGATTTTAATCAACAGCAGACTTTAGTCAATGATGATATTCCTTGGCAAGGCGTGGAACACAGCGTTTGTTTACAGTTACCTCCGCTTGCCACTGTTTATTTAGCCAAGGTTGCACAATGAGTGAATTTTCTTTAGGGGTCGATGCTAAGGCAAAAGTGGCAGAGTTAACACCTATACACTCTCGGCAAGTACTCACTAAGCAACTTATGCAACAATTCAGTCAAGGGCGATCCCAGCCCCTTGGTGCAAGTTTGGTGCTGGCGCCTACTAAAGAAAAACAAGCAGTAAACTTTGCCGTTTATTCCCCTCAAGCGAGTCAAGTTGAACTCTGTTTGTTTGATAACACGGGAAAGATTGAAATAGCGCGCTTGCCGCTTCATCAAGGAACTGAGCATATTTGGCATGGCAAGGTAATGGGAATTGGACTTGGGCAGCTTTATGGTTTTCGCGCCCACGGTGAAAATAAACCTGAACTAGGATTGCATTTTAACCCTAACAACCTATTGATAGACCCCTACGCGAAAGATTTACAAGGCCAGTTTTCATACCCTGACATTAACACTAACACAGGCATAGAAGTTGACACCGATAATGCGACTTTAATACCTAAATCTAGAGTGGTGGCATTAAGCGATTTTCAAACTAAATATGCTAGTCAAACAACAAGCACTTATCAAAACAACCATCAAAGCAACCACCAAAACAACCGACCTAACATTCCTTGGAGTGAGACAGTTATTTATGAATGTCATGTTAAAGGCGCAACCATAAATAACCTCGCTATTGATGAGCAATATCGAGGCAAGTTTTTAGGTTTGGCTGAGGCTAACTTTATTGAACACCTTAAGGGCTTAGGTGTGACAACCTTAGAGCTGTTACCTGTGCATAGTTTTATCAGTGAACGTTTTTTAATAGATAAAAAATTGACTAACTATTGGGGCTACAACAGCGTGAACTTTTTTACTCCTCAGTATGAGTTTCTATCCCATGGAAATATCAGCGAGTTTCAAAGCATGGTCTATCGACTGCATCAGCATAATATTGAAGTTATTATTGATGTGGTTTTTAATCACACGGCAGAAGGGAATGAACAGGGTCAAATTCTTAACTTACGCGGCTTAGCAAATAGTGATTATTATCGCTTAGATGGACAAGACCCGAGTATTTATATTAATGATACCGGTTGTGGTAATACCTTAAATTTATCTCACCCCAGAACCTTACAGTTAATCATGGACAGTCTCAGGTATTGGGTGGAAGTTATGGGCGTAGATGGTTTTCGCTTTGACCTCGCGCCAATATTAGCGCGTGATCCCCAAGGCTTTAATTACCAACACAGCTTTTTTCAGAGCATTGCTCAAGACCCGATATTAAACCAAGTTAAACTTATTGCTGAGCCGTGGGATATAGGCCCAGGAGGATATCAGTTGGGCGCCTTTCCTATTGCCTGGCGTGAGTGGAATGATAAATATCGCGATACTGTGCGCCGTTTTTGGCGTGGTGAGCATGGACAAATAGCCGATTTAGCGCAGCGTTTACATGGCTCTCATGATTTATTTGCTCATAATGGTCGTGATGCCAGCGCCAGCATAAATTTCATTACTGCCCATGATGGCTTTACCTTAGCTGACTTAGTGAGTTTTCAAGATAAGCATAATGATGCCAATGGTGAAGAAAATCGTGATGGTCATAATGACAACTACTCACAAAATAATGGTATCGAGGGCGAAACCGACAATGTTGATATCAATGCTTTAAGGCTAAAGCAGCAAAAAAATATGTTGTTCACATTGCTCTTTTCTCAAGGCGTGCCAATGCTCAGTGCTGGTATGGAGCAAGGACATAGCCAACAAGGCAATAACAATGCCTATTGCCAAGATAATGAGATGAACTACCTGAGTTTCCTCTCCAGTTCTGTAGATAAAAATGACAGCCGACAAAAGCCGAGAGAATATGCTTTGTTTGTTTTTATCAGAGCAGCGATCAAGTTACGAAAACAATTTAAAATTTTTCAACAAAGTCGCTACATTCATCCTAATGATGAAGAGTTCGACTGGTTATGGTTAACACCGAACAGTGACTCAATGACAGAAGAAGATTGGCAAGATGCCAGTAAGCAGTTGCTGATTTGCCTTATCGTCAATAAAACTGTCAATAAAACTACCGCTAAAGTTCACTGCAAGGATTGCAGTAAACTGCAAGATAATAACGATGCTTTGCTGATGGTCCTTAATGCCAGTAGTGAGGATATGGTCATCAGTCTTCCACAGATTAACAATATTACTTTTTGGCAAGTGAATCTGCACAGCATGGCTAATGTACCTGTTGATGAAGCATATCGAGCCGGCACCAATATGATTATTCCAGCTCAAAGTGTCTGGCTGATGTGCCCGAATAGAGGCAATTATTTCACTATCTAAAGCGAGTTCTAAATAAGAGCAAAGAGGCAGAAAACCTCATTTGTTTTCAACCCGGTTAAGCGATTGTTTAAAGGAATAACAATGGAAAAGTCAACAAGAAGTCAATGTAGGGTAAGAGACTGGCGAGAAGCGCCAGTGATTGATGATAAAACGCTATATGACGATTTAACGCGCCATGTTTATTACACGCTAGGCCGAGACCAAGAGACGCAATCGCATTTGTATCTTTATAATGCCTTAGCCTTAACTATTCGAGATCGCCTTGTTGCTCTGTGTCGCGCCACGCGAGAAGCACGCCTAGCATCACCACGCAAACAAGTGGCTTATTTATCGCTAGAGTTTTTAATGGGGCGAGCGCTTAGTAATGCCGTACTTAATTTAGACCTAGATGCTAGTGTAAAAGATGCATTGCAACAATATTGCTCCAATATAGAAGAGGTCAGCGAAGCCGAGCATGATGCTGGTTTAGGTAATGGTGGCTTAGGTCGCTTAGCGGCATGCTTTTTAGATAGCTGTGCGAGCTTAGCCCTGCCAGTAACAGGCTATGGTATTCGTTACGAATACGGCATGTTTAACCAAAGTATTGAAAATGGTTATCAAGTAGAGCATCCAGACAATTGGCTGAGAGAGGGTCACCCTTGGGAAATATCAGCACCTGAACATAGCCGGCGGGTTAAATTTTTTGGCAAGGCGAGTGTTTATCAAGATATGCACGGTAAAACACATCATCAATGGTTAGAAACACAAGATGTTTTGGCGGTTCCTTATGATGTACCTGTACCGGGTTATAAAAATGAAGTGGTTAATACCTTAAGGTTATGGAAAGCAGAGGCAACCGATGAATTTAATTTATCTGAATTTAATGCCGGTAGTTACAGTGAAGCGGTTGCTCATAAAAACCTAGCAGAGCAAATTACTATGGTGCTCTATCCAAATGACAGCAGCGAGAATGGAAAAGAACTCAGATTAAGGCAACAGTATTTTTTAACCTCCGCCACGCTACAAGACATTTTATCGAGTTGGACTGAAAGACACGGTGAAGATTTTAGCGATTTTTCGAAATTTAATGTTTTCCAGTTAAACGATACTCACCCAAGCATTGCCGTGGCTGAGTTAATGCGTCTACTGCTCGATGAACATGATCTTAGCTGGCAACAAGCATGGCAAATTACCAGCCAAACGATGGCTTACACTAACCATACTTTGTTACCCGAAGCGCTAGAGAAATGGTCAGTTGCTTTGTTTGAACATTTATTACCGCGTTTACTGGAAATAATCTACGAAATTAATGCCCACTTTTTGGTCACGGTCGCGTGTAAATGGCCGGGTGATGTGGCTAAACAACGCGCAATGTCCTTAATCGAAGAAGGTGATGTGCCACAGATACGTATGGCTTATTTAGCCATTGTTGGCTGCTTCTCTGTTAACGGTGTTGCGGCTTTACATACGCAATTATTAATTGAAGGCTTATTCAATAATTTCTATCAACTGTGGCCTGATAAATTTAACAATAAAACTAATGGTGTCACGCCAAGGCGCTGGTTATCTCATTGTAATCCTGCCTTAGCGCAACTGCTGAACGATAAAATAAATGACGACTGGGTAACTGACTTTAGTCGAGTAAGTGCCATTAGACGTTTTTATGATGATGAGGGTTTTTGTCAGCAGTGGCGACAAGTTAAGCAGCAAAATAAAGCCTCATTAGTTGCTATGGTGCAAACGCAATGTGGTGTTGAGTTTGATGTAACTATGCTTTTTGATGTGCAAGTAAAGCGTTTCCATGAGTACAAGCGACAACTACTCAATATATTGCATGTTATTCATCTATATGACCGTATTCGCTGTGGTGATACGCAAGATTTCACACCTCGCTGCATTCTCTTTGGTGGCAAGGCCGCACCTGGCTATTTTATGGCAAAGTTAATCATCAAATTGATTAATAATGTCGCCGACACTATTAATAACGATCCCCAGGCAAAGCCTTTTTTACGGGTGGCTTTTTTGCCTAATTATAATGTCACTGCGATGGAAACTATTTGTCCCGCTACAGATTTATCTGAACAAATATCGACTACAGGTAAAGAAGCTTCTGGCACAGGCAACATGAAATTTATGATGAATGGCGCTATCACCATTGGCACCTTGGATGGCGCCAATATTGAAATTAGAGAGGCGGTCGGTGAGCAGAACTTCTTTTTGTTTGGTGCCAGCAGTGAACAATTGTCAGAAATTCGCCAACACTATGATCCGGTTAAACTAATCAACGAAGATAAAGATTTTAAGAACGTCATGGGTTTACTGGAATCTGGCCACTTTAACCTATTTGAAGCGCAATTATTTCAACCCATTATTGACGCTATTAAAAACCCTAAAGATGAGTGGTTAGTCGCCCATGACTTTGCCAGTTATGTTCAAACACAACGACAAGTCTCACTTGCCTATCAAGACCAAGACTATTGGACCCGATTGAGTATTTTAAATACCGCAGCGAGTGGTAGTTTTTCAAGTGATAGGACGATCAGTGAATACAGCCAAGATATTTGGCAATTAGCCGCGAATGAAAACGAGATAAGTAAGAGATTATAAAATAGTTTAATTATAAATCATATATTTAGTAACTTATGGAGAAGGGTACATGCCAAATTATGAAAATCGTTATATTAGTAATTTAACCAGAGAAACCTATGCACTGATTTTAGCTGGAGGTCGAGGCTCACGTTTACATGAATTAACCGATTGGCGGGCAAAGCCAGCGGTGTATTTTGGCGGTAAATTTAGGCTCATAGACTTCCCTCTATCTAATTGTATTAATTCGGGGATCCGCCGTGTCGGTATCGCCACGCAATATAAATCTCACTCACTTATTCGTCATGTTAATCGCGCTTGGGGACATTTTAAAAGAGAACTGGGCGATTCCGTAGAAATATTACCTGCTTCACAGCGTTGTGGTGACGATTGGTATTGTGGCACCGCCGATGCGGTTTTTCAAAATATCGATATTATTCGCGATGAGTTGCCTAAATACGTGATGATACTTTCGGGTGATCATGTTTATCGTATGGATTATGGCGCGTTAATCGCTAAACATGCGGAAACGGGTGCTGACATGACGGTATGTTGTATTGAAACGAGTAGAGAAGAAGCAGCTAATACTTTTGGGGTGATGACTGTTGACGGTGACAAAAGAGTTATTCGCTTTGATGAAAAACCGGCGAACCCCAGTTCAATACCGGGTAAACCTGAGCTATGTTTGGCTTCTATGGGGAATTATGTCTTTAATACCGAGTTTCTCTTTGAGCAGTTAAGAAAAGATGCTGAACGAAAAGGTTCAGGGCGAGATTTTGGTCACGATATTATCCCGGCAATTATTGAGCAGCATAATGTTTTTGCTTTCCCATTTACCAATCCCAGTAGTACAGAACAAGCGTATTGGCGAGATGTTGGCAGTTTGGATTCTTTTTGGCAGGCAAATATGGAGTTGGTTTCTCCTGAGCCTAAACTTGATCTCTATGATGAGAGTTGGCCTATATGGACGTATCAAGAACAATTAGCACCGGCAAAATTTATTTTTAATGATGATAATCGACGAGGGGTGGCCGTGGATTCTACCATCTCAGGAGGATGTATTATTTCCGGTGCACATGTGCGTAATTCATTACTTTTTTCTAGAGTGCATGCACATTCGCATTCCGTTATTGAAGAAAGTGTAATTTTACCGCAAGTTGATATTGGTCAATATAGTAAAATCAAACGCGCCATTATTGACCGAGGTTGTAAAATTCCTGATAACCTTGCCATTGGTTATGATGAGCAGCAAGACATTGCCAATGGTTTTCGAATATCGCCTAAAGGGATCGTACTAGTAACACCCAGTATGCTAACTGCTTTGGCTGAAAAAAAGGCGTTACAAGATAAAAGCAATAAAGATTTAGAATTAGAATTAGAATTAGTTGGCTTAGCTAAAGGATGAATAAATGAAAATATTAATGGTGGCGGCAGAAAATGATGCTATAGAAGGCGCGAAAGTCGGTGGTATGGCTGATGTGATACGTGATGCGCCATTGGCTTTAGCTGAGCAAGGTCACCACGTTAGTGTGATTATTCCGGATTATGGCGATTATGCTCAATACTACCCCGCTCGACAGATTGCTTGTTTTTCGCTGTCGTTTGGTGGCAACATCGAACAAGTCACCTTAACAGAATTAGAACTGCCTTCGTTCAAGCCAGATAAAATCTCGACAAAAAATCAGCAAGGTTGTGTACGCCAAATGGTGATAAGCCACCCAATTTTTACCGAGCAGGGAATAGGACGGGTGTATTTTGATGATGAAAGTAGTCGGCCATTTGCCAGTGATGCCAGTAAATATGCCTTGTTTAATGCCGCGGTACTTGAGGCCTTAATACAAAACCATATTGCTTGCCCCGATGTATTGCATTTACATGACTGGCATAGCGCTTTAATTACGGTACTCATTGAATACGCGAGCCGCTACCAGGCATTAAAATCGATCACCAGTGTCTTTACTGTTCACAATTTAGCATTACAGGGAATACGACCTCTACAAGGCGATGAATCTAGCCTTGAAGCTTGGTTTGGTTCATTAAGTTATGATGGTCAAGTAATTTGTGACCCGCGTTATCCCCATTGTATTAACCCTATGCGTGCAGCTATTAACTTGGCTGATAAAGTGCATTTTGTTTCGCCGACTTATGCACAAGAGGTGCTGTTAGCCAGTGAGCATAGCCAAGGGTTATACGGTGGAGAGGGCTTAGAGCAAGATTTACTGAACGCTAATAATGAGCAACGATTGATTGGTATTTTAAATGGTTGTCAATATGACTCGCTAGTGAGTGATAATGTGGTGAGCCGAGAACAATTGTTGACTACCGCCAAGCATGAACTGTTAACTTGGATAGCCAGAAGTGAGCAATTGAGCAGCAGCCATTATATTGCCAGTCAACGCGTTATTGCTTGGTTAGAGCAAGATAAGATCACCAATGATACTTCTGTTACTAATACGGGACCGCTAGTGACGAGTGTTGGTCGGTTAACTGATCAAAAAATGTTGTTATTGCGTAAAGACCAAACTGTAAGTGGTAATATCAGCCTGTTATCACGTTTATTAGAGAAATTAGCCGAGGCCAATGGCCGATTGATTATTTTAAGTTCAGGAGATCGGAAAATTGCGTTAGAGTTCACTCAGTTAATGGTGCAGCATGATAATTTTTTATTTTTAAATGGTTATGGGCAAACACTAAGCGATGTTATATATCAAAGTGGCGATTTATTTTTAATGCCTAGCTCCTATGAACCCTGCGGTATAAGCCAAATGTTAGCAATGAGGGCCGGGCAGCCATGTCTGGTTCACGCGGTAGGTGGTTTAAAGGATACTGTGCAACACTTGGAGAATGGTTTTTGTTTTACCGGTAATTCCATTGCGGAGCAGCAAGAGCAATTAATGACGGTTTTCAGCCAAGCGATTGGTATATTTCAACAAGATAACAGCACCTGGCAGCAGTTAGTTACTTGTGCTCAGCAAAGCCGGTTTAGTTGGCAGGAAAGTGTTGCCCGTTATGTACGAGAGTTGTATTCCTAAAATTGAGGGAATAAGGTAAGTGGTTGCAATATCAAATAGTGAAAATTTTTACCACTCAGCGTGAATTAGAAAGCTTAGAGCTACTGTCATATATTTTGACGTTAGATGGTGCACGGGGTAGAGTAGTGAGCATTAATTAAATTAAAAACTTTAATAATAAACTATCAAGATATTGCTCAATTGAAGCAACTGGCTTTGTACTTGTCAGCAACATAGAGTCTTAGATCAGAATATGCCTAGTTTATAATACTATAAGTATTTCTCACACGTTTGGGGGCGTTTTACACTTTAAAAGTAAAACTCTATTTCATCTAAATTTTCAAAAAGGTTTATGACCGCTATAGTGGCTAAGCTGACTATTTATTGTGATAAATCCGTGTCTAAATTAGGTCGGCTTTGTGTTGCGTCCATCGGTTGAACTCAAGGGGAGAAATCACCCTTTTTTTAAATTAACGGAAATATTCACTTATGAAAATAGTTAGAATTTATATGGATAATAATTTAAGAAATTATTGTCACCTTATCATTTGTGAACAAACCAATGAAACCATCGTCTTAGATCCATTGGACGTAACTAAGTGTTTGAAGGAGGCAGAAAGACTCAGTTGTAAAATCACTAAAATTATTAACACCCATGAACACTTTGACCATATTGAAGGCAACCCAGGCATAGTCGCTGCTACAGGGGCAAAAATTCACGCTCATGTGAACGCAATGAAGAGTATTCCTAATGTCGAGGTTGGCTTAAGTGCTGGTGATATCGTTGAAGTTGGTACCACGGTGCGTTTGCGTATTCTTGATACCCCTGGTCACACCTTGGCGCATATTTGTTTGTTGTCAGAGATAGGTAAGCCAGTGCTGTTTTGTGGTGATACTTTATTTAATGCAAGTGCTGGTAATTGTAGTCATGGTGGCGATGTACATAAAATGTACCATACATTTGTTAAACAACTTGCGGTTTTACCCGACGATACCGCCATCTATCCTGGCCATGACTATATTGTTAATAATCTCAACTTTTCTTTATCGTTAGAGCCAACTAATACCTTTGCCAAAGAATTATTAAAAGTTGTCAGTGAGCAAACCCCATCACAACGAACCGTAACAACGATGTCGGTTGAGAAAAGAATGAACCCTTTTTTCAGATTAGACAATGACGAAATTATTGATACTTTAAAAGATAAATATGCCAATCAGCAAATAGATAATGAAGCTGTTTTCGTCAGCTTAAGGGCATTAAGAGATAACTGGTAATCAAGTTATAGCTACGGATGTATCACGTATTCAGCGTAGGCATGAAGAGTGTTTGCCAGTTCTTTTATTAATACTTT